>JANXQZ010000469.1 GCA_025353235.1 Bryobacterales bacterium | reverse complement strand
CAACAAGGAGAGAAAGAGCACCGACCATGAATCGCCGCAACCTGCTGAAATCAGCCGCCTCCGTATTTGCCGGTCTGGTGACCAAGCGCGAACTGGCAGCTCAACCCGCGATCGCCAAAGCAACGCGCGGCCTCCCGTCGCCCAAGATCAAAGACATTCAGGTGATCGCCACCGCTCCCGCTGGCCTGCGCTTGGTGGTGGTGAAGATCATCACCGACCAGGACGGCCTGTACGGGTATGGCTGCGCGACGTTCACCCAGCGCGCCGACCTGGTAGTTCCCGCCGTGGAGAAATACTTGAAGCCATTCCTGCTAGGCAAGCCGACCGATCGAATCGACGATACTTGGCAAGCTTGCTACAACAGTTCCTATTGGCGCAATGGCCCGGTCCTCAACAATGCAATCAGCGGCGTTGACATGGCGCTGTGGGATATCAAAGGCCGCCAAGCCAACATGCCCGTTTATCAACTGCTCGGCGGCAAGGTGCGCGAAGCTGCCGACTGCTACACGCATGCGTCGGGCGGCGAGATCAGCCAAACTCTTGATAGCGCTCGCGCGATTATTGACCGGGGCTTCCGCTATGTGCGCGTCCAGGTGGCGACCCCAGGTTACGAAGGCTACGGCGCGGGACGCAGCGGGCAGGCAACTGCAAAGGTGGCTGGTCTGCATTCCGGCGCTGTCTTCGAATCCACGCCTTACATGCGAAGCGCGCTGAAGCTGTTCGAGGCCTGCCGCAAGAGCCTGCCTGAGGACATCGAACTTCTGCATGACGTGCACGAGCGCGTGCATCCGATCCAGGCGGTGCGCTTCGCCAAGGATGTCGAGCAATTTCGATTGTTCTTCCTGGAGGATGCGCTGTCGCCCGAAGATATCGACTACTTCAAGATGATTCGTCAACAGAGCGCCACGCAAATCGCAATGGGAGAGCTCTTCAATAATCCGCACGAATGGGTGCCGCTCATCTCGCAGCGCCTGATCGATTTCATCCGCATTCATCCGTCCATGATCGGTGGTCTCACGCCTGCTCGAAAGGTTTCTGCGCTGGCCGAAGCATTCAATGTGCGCAGCGCGTGGCACGGGCCTGGCGATCTCTCGCCCATAGGCGCAGCCTGCAACGTTACGCTGGATGTGACTATCCCCAACTTCGGAGTCCAAGAGCATTCGCCCTTCCCACCGCATGTGCAGGAAGTTTTTCAAGGTTGCCCGGTGGTAAAGGACGGCTATTGGCATCCGAACGATGCGCCCGGATGGGGCATCGAGGTCAACGAGCAAGCTGCGGCAAAGTATCCGTTTGGATCGAACGAGCGCGACGAGCGCAAGGATCTGAATGGAGGCTGGGGCGAAGTAAGGAAACGGGACGGCGCCATTATCAAGCAGTAGCGCAACAAGCAGTCGCGCTACGCTGATGCGCTATGATTGATTGTTTACGAGAGCCGGTTTCATTGACGATACTGGAGATGCTCGATACCTTGGAAGCCGGTATCGTCAACGAACGCATGAGTCGCCCAAAGAAGGTTTCGGTCCCGATCGCCGATTCCATTTCGCCCGAATCGCTGGAGTCGCAAATTGAGAAATGCGGGCTATCGACGGCGGAGTTCGGGGCGATCTTTAGTGTTGAACCCGAGACGGTGCGGGAGTGGCTGGCTGGAAGGAATGGGATCCCGCATTGGGTGCAGCCCGCGCTGCAAATCTACGAACTACTCGGCCTTGGCGCTCGCCGAAAAATCTTGACGCGTCCTAAACCGGTACCGTATCCGTCTCCGCCCCCGCGAACGGAAGCGCCAGTAAAGCCGCATCCATTTTCTCGATTACAGGACCTCTAAAATTCAAACACAATGACTGAACAGAAAAATATTTTCGACAAGCCTCGTCTCATCGTCACGCATGGCGAGAAGGGCGGCGTGGGCAAGACAACCGTTGCGAGGGTGATTGCCGACTACCTGAAATCCAATGAACTCGCGTTTCGAGCCTTCGATGCGGAAGGCGACACGGGACAACTTCTGAGATTCCACCCGGCGGACACGTCTGCGATCGACGTTTCAGACGCGGCCAGCGTGGCGCCTGTACTGGACTATTTAATGGACGGAACGGGCAAACGTCTTGCACTCGTTGATCTAGGCGCGCGATCGGGTGCCGACTTGAAGAGTTGGCTCTATCGGGGGGGTGCGCTTGAGGAGGCTGGTGCAGGACGCCTTGGCATCACCATCGTTTACGTGTTGGGCGGGGCTGTGGATAGCGTCGGACATTTGAAGGAGTGCTTCAGCGCGCTCGGCCGCGAGATGAATTACGTGATCATTAAGAATCAAGGCGTGGCAACCCGCTTCGATGTCTACGATCAGTCCAAGGTGCACGACGAACTGACCAAAGCGGGAGCTCGCGAGATTACGTTTTCGGGCTTGGATCCCGCCGTCTATCAATCCGTGGACCGCGCCAGCCTGCCATTTTCCGCTTTCGCCGACAATCAAGGCGGCAGCTTCAGCTATACGGAACGTCGCTATACCAGGACGTTTCTGCGCGAGTGCTTTGCGGCTTTGGACGAAGTGGCTCCGCTGCTTCGATAGTTCGTTAAGCGCGTCGTTTCGGGAAGAGAACGATGAATGTGGATCCCCGTCCGGGCGCGCTTTCTACCGTGATTTTTGCGTCATGCCGATCTGCGATCCACTTCGCAATGGAGAGGCCCAGTCCGCTTCCACCCGCGTCGCGGCTCCTCGATTCATCCGCTCTGTAGAATCTCTCGAAGATGTGCGGGATCACTTCCGGAGCTATGCCGACGCCCGTATCCCGCACTTCGATTCGCACGGAGTCGCTGTCCTGCCTGGCTACCAGATTTACAGAACCGCCTGGGGGCGTATAGCGCAAAGCGTTGTCCACCAGCACCGAAAGCAGTCGTCGAAGTCCAGCTTCGTTGCCGTCCAGGAGAACTGGTGCGGACGGGAAATTCGAGTTGACAGACAGCCCGTGTGCGGAGGCAAGGACGTCGGCGTGTTCAACCTCTTCCTCGACCAGCGCGGTTAGATTAACCTGAGTCACCGGCCAAGCGTGCAAGCCCGCGTCTGCGCGCGCCAGCGTCAATAGGTCTTCCACCAGTTG
The DNA here is from genome assembly GCA_025353235.1 of Bryobacterales bacterium. Lineage (GTDB taxonomy): Bacteria > Acidobacteriota > Terriglobia > Bryobacterales > Bryobacteraceae > JANXQZ01. The sequence goes on along the minus strand of JANXQZ010000469.1, from coordinate 2,507 downwards.
GGATGTTCGTTCGGCTTCTTCGCTAACCTGCCGCAGCGCGTCCCGGTATTCCTTCGGCGTCCTCTCCTTGCGCAATGCGACTTCCGCCGTGGTCCGCATCACGGCGATGGGACTGCGCAATTCATGAGAAGCGTCGGCCGTGAACTGAGTCAGCCGCTTCACAGCCACATCAAGTCGAGCCAGAGTTTCGTTCCACGCTTCGGAGAGCCGCTGCAACTCGTCGCCAGTGCGCGGCACCGACAGCCTCTGGGATAGATTCTGAAGCGTGATGGAACGCGCGGCGGCGGTTACGTCGTCAACCGGGGACAAAGCGCGGCGGCTGAGCAGATAACCGCCAAAGCCAGCCAGCAGGAGAGTGACGGGAACAGCCAACAGCATCATCCATAACAACCGCTTGAGAACCGCATTGACGTTGTCTAAGCTAGCGAGTGCGGAGACGTCGAACCGAGTTTGATCGATCACTACGCTTTCCGAGAAGGCCTTCGGATGCTGGACGACTCCCGGCGGTGGCGACCCGGCGAGCAGGGGTGCGCCGGAGGCTTCGCGGACTTGAATCCAGTACCCGTCTGGAATTGCGTTCGCATACTCCGCCAACTCTTCGCGAAGCTGCGCGCGTGGGATGCTTTCGGCGATCTCGGTCTTTAAGACCTTGACCAAGCCTTCGACGTACTGCTTTTCGGTGGAGCCGATGGTGGCGTACATGGCTTGGCGCAGCGCTAGCCACACACCGCCGCCGAACAATGCGAGCCCGATGGCGAGCACCAGCGAGTACCACAAGGTTAATCGAAAGCGGAGCGAGATCATGCGCTCGAGTTTAGGTAGTACCCCACTCCACGAACCGTGTGGATCAAGCGCGCCTCGCCTTCGCAATCAACCTTGTTCCGCAGGAGGCGCACGAACGCATCCAAAGTGTTGTTCTGCACATCGGAATCGAAGCCCCACACTGCTTCCATGAGAGTGTCGCGTTGCACGACGGCTCCGGGCCGACGCATCAGCAATTCGAGCAGGTTGTACTCGGTTCTGGTGAGCAACACGCGCCGTTCACCGCGCCGGACTTCATGCGTTGCCGGATTGAGAGACAGATCTCCCACGCGGAGAAGAACAGGTTTCGCAACCGGTCCGCGACGCGACACTGAGCGGATTCGGGCGAGCAGCACCTCGAAGGAGAACGGCTTCGTGAGGTAATCATCTGCACCAAGGTCGAGCCCACGTACCATGTCCTGCATGGCATCACGCGCTGTCAGCATCAAGATGGGAGTCTGGTTTCGCTCTTCGCGGAGCTTCTTGACTACCGCGAAGCCGTCCATGCGCGGCAGCATCACGTCAAGCACGATCAAGTCGAATGGGTGGACCTGCGCCATCGAGAATGCGGCAGCTCCATCCGTGGCAAGAACGACTGAATGGCCTTCCTCCTCGAGTCCTTTCTTCAAGAGGTCGGCCATGCGCCGTTCATCTTCCGCCACCAGCAATTGCACAGCTAGGGCCGGATGATGTAGTCAGGCCAGCAGGTCACGGCGTCGTCGAACTGCTCTCCAAACGCACGAAAAGCGGCAGCCCCCGCGCCCGCTGGTGCGGCGAACTTGGGATCTAAAATGCGGGCGATCTGATCGCGAGCACCTTCCAGATGCGCCCGTGTTTCGCGGTCGGACGTCCTCACCAAAGCAGATCCAATCGAAGTGTTTAGCGACTTCAACTCGGCACGGTAGAGCGGACGCTCGTCCCCGCTGGTAGCGAAGAACCCCTGTGCGAAGCCAGGCGGCAGGCCCACAGGCGCGGTCGGGGCAGCCCCGTTCAGCTTCGTGTTCGCAAGATCGAGATACGCACGCTGCAGGTTGCGCCGATAAGCGTCAATCTGAATCTTGGGCGTATCCAACTCCTTCCAGATACCCTTGCGGACATCAGCGAGAAGATCAAGCGGCGCATACGCGGAGGACCCGTCAATCGCTTCTTGCTCCACCAAGCGCGCGAACCGCTGACTGCTTAGCAAATTGTTTAGTACGCCATTCTGCGCATTGCGGACCCGGCTTAATGCCCCGATGGGTTCGATACGACGCAGGATCTCTTTGTCCAGGGCCCACGCGGGCGTGGCAAAAGCGTTCTCGTTCAGGAATTTTACCGCGTCGGCTTGGTGAGTTTTCACCACTGGAGTGAATATTAGACCCTCCTGACCCACGGATTTTTGCTGCGATTGAAATCCGCCCACAATGGCCGCGACGTGATTCAGCTCCAAGGTCCACTGGCCTAGCATGCGACCATATAGCTCAGCCAAATCCTCGTACGATTCGCCCTCTTTCGACGTGGCAGAGAGCAACATCTTGGCAACCCTGTTGAGGTTCTTAATGCCGAGTCCGGTGGACTTGATTGCATCGGCATCACCCACCGCCTCGGTCAATTCGCCAGGGTCGGATCCAGCCGCACCGGCCGTGGAAAAACGAAGCCACGGGGTCTTATCCTGTTCGCGCGCCCATAGGTCCAGCGTGGGCTTCTCCTCATCTGGACTCTTAGCG
>JANXQZ010000423.1 GCA_025353235.1 Bryobacterales bacterium | reverse complement strand
CAATGTCTTTGGCAGCGTCCTGCTAGGGTACTTTGCAGTTTGGGTAGGGGCAGCACTCACCCGTATGTCATACTAGAGTAACTTGATCGACTTTGAGACCAATTCAGCTCATGAGATTCTCCAATGGGCCTTACAGTCTTTTGAGGGTCGCTTTGCAATTGTGACTAGCTTTCAGGCCGAAGGGATGGTGCTGGTCGATCTCGCGAGTAGGATCTCCTCAAAGGTCCGCGTGATCACCTTAGATACGGGCCGCCTTCCCGCTGAGACTTTCGCAATAATGGAGCAAGTCCGATGTCGTTATGGGGTGTCGGTGGAGATTGTAACCCCGGATGCAAATGAGCTCTCCTCCATGGTGACGCGATTTGGTCCCAACCTGTTCCTGCAAGAGCACGCGCTCCGAAATTTGTGCTGCGAGATTCGCAAGGTGCGTCCTCTCGAGCGCAAGCTGCAGGAACTGTCCGCCTATGCGGTGGGCCTGAGGCGCGAACAGTCCGACTCGCGCCAGAATGTTCGCAAGGCGGAAGAAGTGGATGGACGCACCAAGCTCAGTCCTTTGGCCGATTGGACGCGCGCTGCGGTCTGGCAATATGTTCGCGAGAACGATGTGCCCGTACATGCACTCTATGGACAGGGTTATCAAAGCATCGGCTGCGCCCCGTGCACGCGGGCTGTGGCCGTCGGAGAAGACGAGCGTTCGGGCCGCTGGTGGTGGGAGAATGATGCGCTCAAGGAGTGCGGGCTCCACTTTTCACCCGACGGCCAAGTGCAGCGCAAAGTAGACGTGATGCTTTCCGAGGTTCTTCCGCATTGACAGGTTTCGCCCTTTGGTTCACCGGGCTTTCCGGGGCGGGCAAGAGCACCATCTCCGAACTGATTTACGAGCGCCTGAAGGCAACGGGACATAAGGTCGAACTGCTGGATGGGGACGAGGTTCGCACACATCTTTCGAAAGGGCTAGGCTTCAGCAAAGAGGACCGCGACACGAATATTCGGCGGATCGGATTCGTCTGCGAACTGCTGGTCCGCAACGGAGTGATTGCGATCACGGCCGCCATCTCTCCCTATCGCGATGTGCGCGATGAGCTTCGAGCCAAGATCCCGAACTTCGTGGAGGTGCATGTGGATTGCCCCATTAAGGTTTTGGCCGCCCGCGACGTCAAGGGTTTGTACAAGAAAGCTCTGGCTGGAGAGCTCGGACACTTCACTGGAATATCAGACCCGTACGAGCCGCCCCTGAACCCGGAAGTCCGCATTGACTCTTCTTCCGAGACGCCCCAGCAGAGCGCGGACCGAATCTGGTCCAAACTAGAAGCAATGGGGCTTCTTTGATAGACCTTCATACGCATACAAACGAATCGGACGGTACGTATACGCCGGCGGAGTTGGTAGCCGAAGCGCTGGCTAAGAATCTGGATGCGCTTGCTGTCACGGACCATGATACGTTCGCCGGTTATGATTTGGCGCTTCCGCTCGCTAGGGCACGAGGTTTCGACTTAGTCTGCGGAATCGAACTTAGCACCCGCCTAGCTTTGAGCCGAGGCGATAAGAAGACCGTTCACCTCCTCGGCTATTTTCTCCACGAGCCCCCGTCAGTAGAGTTTCGAGGGTGGTTGGCGGAGTTGCAAGCGGGCAGGCGGGAGAGAAATGTGCGCTTGATCACTCGCCTGAAGTCTCTCGGAGTGAGCATCGAGTTGGCCGAAGTCGAGGCGCTTGGTCGTTCCCTCGCCGGGCGTCCCCACTTCGCCAAGATCCTGGTGAGCAAGGGCTATGCGACGTCGATCCAGCATGCCTTTCGCGACTTGATCGGAGAAGAGGCCCCGGGGTTTGTAGAGCGCGACTCGCCGAACATCGCGATTGCAATTCAGCGCGTAATCGCGGGCGGGGGCATTCCCGTCGCGGCGCATCCTATTCGGCTTGGCATTCGCGATCATGGGGCAGAGGAAGCCGCGATCGCGGAGATGCGCGACGCTGGCCTGCTGGGCCTGGAGGTGTTTCACTCCGACCAAAGCGCGTCCGATTCCGCGCGTTATTTGGGTCTCGCCAAGAAGTACGACTTGGCGATCACAGGCGGCAGCGACTTCCACGGTGGTACGAAGCCGAACATCCAGCTTGGGAGCGGGGCTGAGGGGAATGTGAATGTCCCCAAGCAGGTGCTGGACAACCTACGTCTGAAATTTCGTTCGTAGGCGAACGGCCCAGTCACTTAGGGTTCGAATTTTGGTTGCGGCTAAGGCTGCTCTGATCGGGTCGAGTGACGGGGTTTGCGCCCCGCCACCCTCCCACCACCGGACGTGCGGTTTTCCGCATCCGGCGGTTGAACTCAGCGGCACTGGGCCGCAAGATCCGATGGCAGTAAAAAGCCAGAGCGTTGCAGTTCCGCATTCGACAGGGCAGCGTTGAGGCTTTACCGCTGCCTTCGCAGGTGGCCTGTCAACCCCAGTGACCGCAGATGGCGCTTCCGGCGCAGCCAGAAGAATTTCCGGATATGCCTGCGAATCCATCCGTCCAGCACGAAGATTCGGCTTGCGAGTCTCGTCCAGCGGTAGAATCCCCGCCAGCCCCGTATGAACCGCTGCCAGTTCTCTTTGAGCTGGTCGCTCGTCAGAGACTGCCGTTCCCAGGTGCTCCCGGTCCCGCTCTTGGCGGCATTCACCTGCAAGCGCAGATGCTTCTCGATCCAGTTCCGAATCGACTCCAGGGTCCTGTCCGCCGCTGCTTGGCTGGCTGCATAAATGTTGCAGTCATCGGCATGCCGGCAGTTAGGAGTGGCCTCGCCTGTCCAGTTCCTTGTCGAGAGCGTCCAGGCAGATGTTGGCCAGCAATGGAGACAGCGGTCCGCCTTGCGGCGTGCCCTCCTTGCTCGCTCCCAGTGGGCTTCCAGGTGCTTCTCCAGTTCCGCAGTTTTCGGGCGCGAGTGCTTGTTCCATCAGATTCTCGTGCATCGCTTTCTGTTGGAAGGTTCGCGAATCGGCATCGTAAGTCCGTCGCCTCGGGCTTGGGCGGTGCCCCACTTGGGCTTTTCGGCACTCGTTAGGCGGCGGCGCTCGATTGCCGCTCCTGGCGAATCTGGTCTTGGTCTCTTTGGGGCCTTGACTTCTCCTGCGCTCTCACGCAGGAGAGTCTCCCTCGCGCCAAGGCGAAGAGGTAAGGTGCAGAATCTGTCCTCTTGCGTCTTGATGACTATTGGACTTTGCTGTTCCCAGCCAGCTTGTCGCCCGCAAATAGGCCTCGCTGCCGGTTCGTGTACCTACGGTCGAGAGTTTGCTATCCGCTTCTTTCAGCTTCACCTTGCGGCTACCTTGCGGTTTCGCTACGGTTGCCGTCATCGGCCCCGGTTGGCTCCTTGCATCCAACTAGATTCTGCAAATACGGGTCACAATCGGCTTATCACGGATTTTGATCGTTTCTTCTGGAAGAATTCGGGCACCGCGTAGACGCGGCAATCCGTCCACAACGTATGGTCTTTGAATCGCCCTTCACGTCGTCAACCAATGTCGCGAACGCGAGATCTAAGGACGCAGTTCATCACAAATAACGCCGGGAGTAGAACAGCTGACTCCGAGGCGAATCTTCCCGAGGTCGGCTTTGCTCATGCCCCTTAGCTTCGGTACTGACACGGTCGTGACAAGGAACCCAGCGGCACTAATTTTCACCTTCGTTTTGTAGCGAGATGCAGGCGGTTTCAGTCGAAAAACGCCTGCAACATCGGTATTGGCTGTCAGCACCACCCTATCGTCGTTTCCGGATCTCACCTGAAGGAGTTCGACCACTGCGCCATTTATCGGAACATTCGCCGGGTCCACGACGATTCCGGTGATGGCCCGCTCATCAGGCCCGCCCACGCCGGGTTCAGGGAGTATTAAAACGCTAAGCCAAGCCAAGATGAGCACTCGATAAATTCTAAGCTTCATTTGATTTGGATTACGGCATGGAAGCAGTACCCAAGAAGCCGGCTGAAAGCCGGCTGCAGCCAGGATTGGCTGCCCCACAAAGCAGCAGAGCCGCCACCAAAATCGTGGACTTTGCCTGTGGACAGATTCATCGCACTAGGTCACTGCTCGCGATAGCAAGGCGCTAGCCTCTATTTCGCCTTGATGTATTTTTCGGATCCTTTGCTGCAGGTCGGAGAACAAAGCACTGCGGTCGTTTGCCGTGAGTGGAGGATTGGCGGCGATTTCCTTCAGCGATGCTTCGATGCTCTCCGCCGTTTCCTGAATTTGCGGACCGGCACCCTGTTCGGCAAACAGAGTATGCCTCCTCATGACCAAATCGCGGAGAGACTGCAGCGGGGGGCTCGACGCGGGCAGAAAGGCATCGGCCAGACTGTGCCACTCCTCAGCCAACGCCCGATAGCTTGCCGCCGCATCGGTCAAGACACTCAGTCCCGTGATGGGGGCGGCCTGATCCAAGAAGTCCGCATACATGCCGCGAAACGCCGCGCCAGGCGTTTGATAGGTCTCGATGTACGCGAAGGACCAACGCAGCGCGCTATAAAAGTACCCATCAGCTTCAGCGAATACCTGGGGCCATCCTTTTTTATCCTTTGGATTGTTCACCAAGTCACCCCACTTAGCGATGGCGGGCAGCCCGAAATTTGATATCTTCGCGTTGTTCAGTTCATCCAGGCAAGCGCGAATGCCACTCAAAATCGCAGCCTTGAGATCGATTTTCTTCTTGGGTTTCTCTACGGTCAACAGTCGATTCTTGTTGGAACTAATTCGGGAGCGCGCATTGGCCAATTGCTCCAGCGTTACGGTAAGTCCGGCGGGCGCGCGGTCCGCGAGGTAAGCAAGATTTTTTTCTTCGTCCAGTCCATAGACCACGATGAAGTGATAAACCATCCCGCTGAGGCTTTTGGGCAGGAACGCATACGGCAAGTTGGCGAGATCCACCCAGGTGATCGGGGGGTGGCCGGACGCGATCGCATCCTTAAGATTTTTTGCGGCCGCTTTCGCCCCGGCTGTTTCCGTAAATGCGTAAGGCACTCCGAGCCGAAGACAAAGCTGCTCCAGATATTGCTTTGGGTTTTGCCATAGATGGCGCGACCCGATATAGACGTTGGCCTGCTTGCCAAATTCGAACAAGAAATATCCGCCGCCGATTCCTCCCCCGATTCCGAGCAGCATGGTCTCAGAGAACGGCTTGCCATCCAGCGGCGAGAGTATGCGGTGATATTCCAGCAAGTGCGCAAGGCTGGCCGTCTCCGGATTTGCCCCGCCGAACTGCGCGTACTTCTTGAGGATCGTCTCCATTATCTTCGCAAGGCTAGCATGAGGCCATCCGCGATTGGGAGCAGGCTTGCTTGCACACGCTGGTCACGCGCGATCTTGTCGTTGAGTTCGCGGATCGCAAGCGTGCTGTCGTCCTTAGCCTCCGGGTCGACGACTCTGCCCTGTTGAAGCATGTTATCCAGGGCGATCAAGCCTCCGCTTCGAACCAGGCGCAGAGCGTACTCATAATAATGCTGGTAGTTGGTCTTATCGGCATCGATAAAAGCGAAATCGAAACTGCCTTCGTGCCCTTCGTCCACCAGCTTGCCAAGAGTCTCAATCGCTGGAGCGATGCGCAGTTCTATCTTGTCGTCTACCCCCGCTTCCTTCCAATAGCGTCGCGCCGTCTTAGTGAACTCCTCGCTGAGATCGCACGCGATTAGGCGACCCCCCGTAGGCAGGGCCAACGCGACGCAGAGTGAACTGTAGCCAGTGAAGACGCCGATTTCAAGCACTTTTCTCGCCCCGATCGCACGCACCAGGAGGCCCAACAGTTCGCCCTGTTCAGGAGGAATCTGCATGATCGCTTGCGGGTGGGAAGCGGTCTCTTCCCGCAGTCGCCGCAGAATCTCGGGCTCGCGCAAAGAGTGCGCCACTACGTAGTGGTGAATTCTTCCGTCGAGCAGGTATGATTTATCCGCCATAATGGTCATTCTATGAAAGCACATTGCAAGAGGGCTCTCCAGATTTTGTTCGCAGGCGTTGCCGCCATCTCGTGCCTGAGTTCGCAGGCGGTTAAAGTCTCGGAAGCCGAAGTTATGCGGGTGCACAAGTCGGCACTGCTCATCGACACGCACAACGACATTACGAGCCGGACCGTGGAGGGCTACGATATCGGCAGAAACAAGGGCGACGGACACACCAACATCGCCGGGCTTCGGGCTGGCGGCGTGGGCGCGCAGTTCTTCGCCGTATTCGTGGGCGCCAACTACGTGAAAGATAATCATTCCGCCAACCGCGCCCTGCAAATGATCGATACGGTCCGTCACGACATTATCGAGAAATACCCGGCTCATTTCAAATTTTCTTTGACTGCTGACGATATTGAGACGGCGCACAAGGAAGGGAAGATCGCGGCGTTGATGGGCATAGAAGGCGGCCACGCGATCGAGGATAGTCTCCGCCTTCTGCGCGATTTTTACGCACTCGGAATCCGCTACATGACGCTTACGCACTCGAACACGAACAACTGGGCGGATTCGTCGGGCGATATGGATAAAGCTGGAATTGCGCATCATGACGGGCTTACCGACTTTGGCAAGAACGTGGTCCGGGAAATGAATCGGCTCGGGATGATGGTGGACGTATCGCACGTGGCCGACAAGACTTTCTGGGATGCGCTGGAGGTGAGCACTGCGCCTCCTTTCGCGTCACACTCCTCGTGCAGGGCAGTTGCGAACGTTCCGCGCAACATGACGGACGAAATGATCCAAGCACTCGCCAAGAAAGGCGGAGTCATGCAGATCAATTTCTCGTGCGATTTTCTGTCGCAAGCTACAGCCGATGCCGCTAAGGCGTTGATGCCCAGGATGGCTGCGCCGAGGCCAGAAAATTTCCAGGCCATGATGGCGGAGTATCGTAAATCGGTGCCGCCCGCGACGCTCGCGGATGTGGTGGCGCATATCGATCATGCAGTCAAGGTGGGCGGCGTGGACGCGGTCGGGATCGGCAGCGATTTCGATGGTATTTTCTGCGCCCCAGCTGGACTGGAAGATGTTTCGAAGTTCCCCAACCTGACGCGCGCTTTGTTGGAAAAAGGCTATTCCGAGAAGGATATTCGCCAGATTTACGGGGGCAACCTGCTGCGGGTGATGCGGGCCGTGGAAGCGGAGAGCGCCCGACTGCGCGGCTCGGCCTGACGGCGTAGACTCCAACAGAAGATCCTAGTGCATGTGCCAGCCGCCATCCACGTTCAAGGTCTGACCGGTCAGCCCGTCGCTCAACTCGGATGCGAGAAACAGAGCCGTGCGTGCCACGTCCAGCGGGAGGATGCGCCGCTTCAAGCTTTGGTTATCCACCATCGCTTGCGCCTGCTGGTCCGTGACGAAGTGCTTCTCGGATTCAGTCCGGATAGCGCCGGGCGTAATGCAATTGACGTGGACGTCGCTGTCCCCGAATTCCCGCGCCAGCGAACGCGTGAGCCCGATCACGCCCCCTTTCGATGCGACATAGTGGCTGAGCTCTGGCGTGCCAAGGTGAAAGGTGACCGACGAGATGTTCACAATTTTACCCGAGCGCTTCGCCAGCATCTGGGGCGCGACTGCCTGGATGCAGTGGAACATGCTCTTCAGGTTTACGTCCTGCATGCGATCCCACTCCGCCTCCGTCATGTCTATGAATTTGCGGCGGGGGAAAATGCCCGCGTTGTTCACCAG
>JANXQZ010000275.1 GCA_025353235.1 Bryobacterales bacterium | reverse complement strand
GCAGCCGGCTTTCAGCCGGCTTTCTCAGGTACAAATACTCTCTGACAGCCCGAAAAGCCGCCTAAAAGGCGGCTGCAGCCAGGATTGGCTGCCCCACAAAGCAGCCAAGCTGTAGTACAAAGCCCTTAGCTCACCTTGATCACATAATGCAAGAAAACACAAACCCATTTCGATCCGGCTTTGTCTCCATCGCGGGACGCCCGAACGCCGGCAAATCCACGCTGCTGAATGCGTTGGTAGGCGACAAGCTCGCCATCATCTCCGAGAAGCCGCAAACCACCCGGACCACCGTTCAAGGAGTGCTCACCCTCCCTCAGGCCCAAATCATTTTCCTAGATACTCCAGGCATTCATAAATCCAGCGCGCTGATCAACAAGCGCATGATGGAGGCGGTCCGGGGCGCGCTCCAGGACCGCGACGTGATCCTCCTGGTGGCTGACTGCTCCGTCCCGCTCAATGATCAGGACAGAGAGGCGATCGAAGCGATTAAAGGAGTCACCGCGCCCGTCTTCCTCGTGCTCAATAAAATGGACCGCCTGGAACACAAGACGCACATGCTGCCGCGTCTAGAAGACTATCAAGCGCTGTACGATTTTGCCGAATATTTTCCCATATCGGCGATGACCGGGCAGGGGCTCGAGGCGCTGCGCGATGCCGTGATCGCTCGCCTACCCGAGGGTCCTCAATACTTCCCCTCCGACTACCTCACTGACCAGCCGGAGCGGTTTCTCGCAGCGGAGTTGATCCGCGAGAAAATCCTGCAGGAGACGCGCCAGGAGGTTCCCCACTCGGTGGCCGTTTTAATCGAGAACTGGGAAGACACGCCCAAGCTGGTTCGGATCGGTGCCGTGATTTACGTGGAAAGAGCGGGTCAGAAAGGCATTATCATCGGCGCTAAGGGTGCGATGCTGAAGACTGTGGGAACCCTAGCCAGGCAGGAAATCGAGGCGCTGCTGTCCAAGAAAGTCTTTTTGGAGCTGTTCGTTAAGGTAAGTCCCGAGTGGAGGGAGAGCCCGCAATTCCTGGATGCAATTGACTGGCGCTCCATGCACGGTGCAAAATTATCGGTAGACCCGGAGAAAACACCATGACAAGCTGGGCAAGGCTCTGCATCGTCGTTCTAGTCGCAGTTGGCTTCGCTTTTTCAAAGGATAAGGCGCCCATCACGGACGACAGCATTCACGATCAGGTCCTCATGAAACTGGCCGGGGACGCGGACGTAAAAGGGGGCGGGATCGATGTGGAAGTTCATAACGGCGTGGTCACTCTCAAGGGCAAAGTAGAGAAGGACAAACAGCGTGAGAAGGCCGAGCGTTTGGTGAAGAAAATTAAGGGTGTTAGCAGCGTTTCCAATCAGTTGATCGTTGGGCAGAAATAGCTCAAAATCCGTTTTACATTTATTGACAGTACCCGCCGTAACCGTTGTGCCTGAGGACTCGCCCATTAATCAATGAAGATTTGGGTGATTCTAGCCGCAACTGTAACCTGTTTTGCACAAACTCCGTCCGCTCAGCCCGCAAAGGGCGTGATGGGGGAAGTGACTTCAGTGGACAGCGGCGGTAAGCAACTCACGGTTAAGACGGATAGTGGTGCGTCCTATGCGGTCAAACTGCAGGATGGCACGGCCTTCCTGCGCATGACTCCTGGCGAAACCGACATCAAGAAAGCGGCCCCGATTACCTTTGTGGATATCGGAGTTGGCGACAGAGTGCTGGCGCGCGGCCCGGTCTCGGAAGAGGATAAAACCGTTCCCGCGAAGACCGTCGTAGTGATGACCAAGGGCGACATCGCGAAGAAGCACGAGCAGGACCATGAATTATGGCAGAAAGGTGTCGTGGGCGTGGTTGCCTCCGTTAACCCCGACACTAAGGAAATCACAATAACGCCCAGGGGCGCGAACCCCAAGCCTGTTGTGATCGACGTCTCCGGCAACCCCGGTCTTCTGCGCTATGCGGCTGGTTCGTCAAGATTTGACGAAGCCAAGCCAGGTACGTTCGCCGATATTAAAGCCGGCGATAATCTGCGCGCTCGCGGAGAGAAGAGCGAAGATGGCGGCCGTCTCAAGGCAGATCAGGTGTTGTCTGGTTCCTTCCTGACGTTGGCCGGAACCGTGGTCTCGGTTGATGCAGCGAATGGAATCGTGCGGGTTACCGATCTGGCGACTAAGAAGATGGTTGAGGTGAAGACCACTGGAGAAACCATCGCGCGCCGTATTCCCGAAATGATGGCCACCATGATGGCTCGGCGGGTGAATGGAGGCGCTGGCGGTCCAGGCGCACCCGGTGCTGCTGCTCCGGCAGCGGGCGGTGCTCCTGCTGGAATGCACCCAGGACCGGAAGGCAGACCTGCCGGCATGGGTGGACCCGGCGGACCCGGCAGCGGTTCTGGCGGCGGTCGAAACTTCGATTTGCAGCAGGCGCTGGAACGCATGCCGCCTATGCCCTTGACGGAACTCAAGCCGGGCGAACCGCTCATCATTTCGAGCACGAAGGGAGCGAACGGGACCAGCGTAACCGCCATCACGCTCGTCGCTGGCGTAGAGCCGTTCCTCGCCTCCGCCCCCCGCACCGCCGGCCAGGTGAATCTCGGGTCCTGGAGCATGGACGGCGGAATCCCCACCCAGTAATTTCAAAACGAACCCATTTAGACCGAGGAGAAGAACCAGACCGAAAATGACAAAAAGAATAAAAACACTTGCCTTGTGCGCCTTGCTTGCCGTGGTTGCTTTTGCTCAGAGCAACAGCACGATTCGCGGAACCATCCAGGACGAATCCGGAGCGGTGATCCCGGGCACCAAAGTGACGGCCACCGGACCCCGCGGCGTCGTGAAGTCAGTCACATCGGGACCCGATGGCTCGTACGTTTTTACAGGCCTGCCTGCCGGGGTGTACAGCATTGCGGCAACTACGCCCGGCCTGACTCAGTTCAGTCCCGTGAAAGTGGATCTGGGATCCACTCCTGTGTCGGTGAATATTTCGCTTCGCGTGTCAGTGGAGACGCAGCAGGTGACGGTTCAGGAAACGACGGCCCCGGCGGTCACAACCGACCCGGCCCAAAACGCTGGCCAGATTATTCTCAAGGCGGAAGATCTGCAGGCGCTCTCGGACGATCCCGATGATCTTGCTTCCGACTTGCAGGCTCTAGCCGGCCCGTCCGCAGGCCCTAATGGCGGGCAGATTTATATCGACGGATTCACGGGCGGCAGGCTGCCCCCCAAAGAGTCGATCCGCGAAGTCCGAATTAATTCGAACCCGTTTTCGGCGGAGTACGATCGGATCGGTTTCGGCCGCATCGAAATTTTCACTAAACCCGGCACGGATAAGCTGAGGGGTCAAGGCTTCTTTAATATCAGCGATGGGCATCTCAACTCGCGCAATCCCTATCTGACTACGCCCAACGCGGCGCCCTTTCAATCCCGGCAGTATGGCGGCAACTTAGGCGGTCCGCTGACGAAGAAAAGCTCGTTCTTTATCGATTTCGAGCGCCGCGCTTGGAT
>JANXQZ010000273.1 GCA_025353235.1 Bryobacterales bacterium | reverse complement strand
CCGATGGAAGCCCGGAATCGTGAAGAGCAAGACCGGAGCGTCGGGAGTGTCGGGCCGCAAGACGCGATCGAACACCGGCCCGATTAGAAGCGCCATCAGCGCCTGGGCGAGTCCGACACCTGCCATTAGGAAAACGGCGGTGAAGAGGGACGCAAGGTAAGGGCGGACGTAGCGAAGAAGGCGGAGCAGTTCCTTCATCGAGCCTGTCCAGCATGCAGACGCGCGCATGCGTCCAGCGCCTGCTCAACCGGGATGGCAGCGATGCCTTCCGCGCTCGTCAGAACTTCGCACTCGGTTCTCCACGGGCCCCAAATGGCCGGGTCGGACGAGCCGAAAAGAGCTACTACGCGAACGCCGAACGCGGCAGCCATGTGAGCCGGTCCGCTGTCATTCCCGACGAATAAAGATGCGCCGGACAGCAGCGACTTGATGCGTTCCAGATCGGCACCTTCGAGGCATTCATACGGATCGAATTCCGCGAGAGTTTCACCAGGTCCCGCGATGAAGACCGGCTCCAGTCCGAGCTCCTTCTGGATGCGGGATGCCAAGGTAACGAAGTGTGCGGCGGGCCACGTTTTCGCAGGCTCGGAAGCTTTTGGATGCAGCACTGCATAGGGTCGGCGCGATCGAGGAGGGCCCGACTCGGCGTACAGTTTCGCGCGCGGGACTTCCTGCATCGGCACGCCGATAAAGAACATAGCTGACGCTAAATGTTCCGCCGTATGCACCTTGCGCTCCACGCCGAGCACCCGTTGAGCCTTGGGAATGCGCACGTTATAGAGAGCTCGAAAGCGGAAATGTTCGAAGCCCGCGCGCCACCGAGCACGGGAGGCGAAGGTCATTTGGGAACTGGTGCTGCCCCCATGCAGGTTGATGACGAGATCCGGCTTCCACTGGGCTACGGCGCTTACCGTGGCGGGCAGGATCTTATCGAGGTCCGGGTTTCGATGGAACGACGGGGCGAAGCGGTCTTCCACTACGATGGCAAGATTGAGATCGGGACGGGCCTGTCTGAGCAGCGCCAGAGCGGGTGTGGTGAGAACGCAGTCGCCCAGGGAGCGCAGTCGAATCACGGCCACCCTCGAACCAAGCGGGACGCGCTGAAGCACATTCTGCGTCATTGTTGGAGATGCTTAGAGCCGGCTGGAAAGCCGGCTGC
>JANXQZ010000350.1 GCA_025353235.1 Bryobacterales bacterium | reverse complement strand
CGCGACATCGCTCAGCGCTTTAACTCCATGTATGGCGATACATTCGTGGTTCCGGCCACCCATCTGCCAACTGTCGGGGCTCGAGTGATGGGGCTGGACGATCCGGAAAAGAAGATGAGCAAGTCGGCCGGCGGCTCGGCCCATGCGGTTGCATTGCTCGATACCATCGACGTGGCTCGCAAGAAAATCATGCGGGCCACGACGGACTCGAGTCCGGCGGTGGACTTCGAAACGATGGGGGCTGGCCTGCGCAACCTGCTCGGCATCTTTCAAGCGTTTTCGGAATGGTCGGACGACGCAATGCGGAAGCACTTCTCCGGCATGCGCTACGGCGATACGAAGAAGCAGGTAGCGGAGATGGTGATTTCGCACCTCGAACCATTCCAGAGCCTCTACCACGAAATCGCCTCCGAAGAAGGCTACCTCGATTCCATTCTCAAACAAGGCCGGGAGCGCGTTTCGCCCATCGCGGATTCCACAGTAGAAGTGGTAAAGCAGAGGATGGGCCTTTACACCAGCCGCTAAGCACGGCACACATGGATACCAAGCCAGTATCGTTTGCAGGCTACGTCCGCCTGCTCCGAACCAATCGCAATTTCCGATTGCTCTGGAGCGCGCAGATCGTCAGCGAGCTGGGCGATTGGATCTACGCGGTAGCCATTTACACTTTATTGCTCGAGTTCACCGGCAAGGCTCAGTCGATCGCGCTGGCTTTCGTGATGCAGGTGCTGCCGCAATTTTTCATGGCACCCACCGCAGGAGTTTTGAACGATCGCATCAGTCGCCGCAAGCTGATGATCTTCGCCGATTGGATGCGCGCTGGAATTGTCCTCTGCATGATCTTGGTGCGCAGCCCGAGTTACGTGCCGCTGTTGTACGTTCTCTTGTTTGTCGAAACCATGATGTGGGCGCTCTTCGAACCGGGGCGGAGCGCCATCATTCCGAACATCGTGCCAGAGTCGGAGGTGATAACCGCCAACACGTTATCCTCCACCACCTGGTCTTTTAGTTTCGCCATCGGGTTCAGCGTGGGTGGCGTCCTTGCGGCTGCCTTCGGACGTGAAACGGTCTTCGTACTGAACGCAGTCTCGTTCATTGCATCGGCGATTCTTATTAGCCGCATGCGCTTCTCCGAGCCGCACGCCGCAAATCTGCCCCCGCTCAAATGGAAAGACTTGCTGGGTTTTTCGCCCATCCAGGAAGGGATCGCTTATGTCTGGAAGAATTCGCACCTCCGCTCCACGATTCTGGTGAAGGCCGGACTTGGGTTGATGGGGGCCAATTGGGTGATCATCCCCATCTTCGGCCAGCGGGTTTTTTCGATTCATCCGAGCGGATTTAGCCCACGGGAAGGCGTCATGCTGAGCATGAGCTTGCTGATGGGCTGCCGAGGAATCGGCGCAATCCTAGGACCCATCGTGAGCGGATACTGGGCAGGTAACAACCAGTGGCGCATGCGGACTGGGATCCTATATGGATTTGTCGCCGCTGGTGCGGGCTATGTAATGCTCGGACTCGCCCCGACTCTGCCGCTCGCCTGCGCCGCCGTGGTGTTCGCGCATGCCGGTGGATCGACGCTGTGGGTCTTCTCATCTACGCTTCTCCAGTTGCAGACGGAAGATCGGTTTCGCGGCCGTGTCTTCTCCGCCGAGTTTGCGTTCAGCGTCGTCACCATGTCTTTGTCGAGTTACTCGGCGGGATTGCTCGTGGACCGTTCCGTGCCCGTGGAATATGTCGCAATTGGGGTAGGCATGGCTGTCATGATCCCGGCTCTGCTGTGGGCGCGCGTCCTGCGGAATCCGCCCCGCTCAGCATTTCCCCGGTGAAGGGTGAACAGGACCTGATTTTGAGTAACAGCCTCCTTCATCTTTTATTTCTTTTGCTTCCCATTACTTAAGAAAAAACGTGCCTCGACCTAGCTGGACGGGAAGGTAGGGTGGGTCAGCAGGATCCTCTGCGAAGGAATAACTTTTATGAATCAATCAGCACGCGACTGGGCTTCTACCGACCCTAGCAAGAACATGACTCTGGCCGAAGTCGATCAGTTGAACAATGAACTGGCGGCCGCGTTTTGCATCCAGCTTGGCGATCGGTATGTCCGAACGCAGTATAACAACATCATCGGCGAGCCGGAACTGCGAGGCAACAACTACATCTCGCCTCTTCCGGTGAACCTCTTTAGCCGCTTGGCTCTGGCAGGGAGCGAGGAGTTCAATATCGCTCAGTTCCGCGCCAGTATTCGCGAAGCTGCCCAAAGCGACGATCCCACCGGGACGCTGGTAACCATCCTGCAGCGGTTGTTGCCGCACAACAACTCCATCGCGAGCATGTTCACGCGCATACCGGCCGTTCAGGCGGTGATCGCGTCGGCTCTCAGAACCATTTAACCGGTACTCCGTAGTTAGGCGTCAGCCAGGTTTGCATTCAGTGTTTCGGTACGATGAGAATCATGGAGATGCTCTCTGTCGCCTTCTACGGGACCATTGTTGTGGCAATGTTCGTGTTTGTGCAAGCTGTGGTGCGGATCGGAAATACGTTTGCGGAAATCAGCCGAACCCTCGAAGAAATCGCTCTGGCTCTCAGGAGCCGAAAGCAATTCTGACCGTTGCTGCAAGGAGTTTATACTTAAGGCGCTTGCCCCTCTGGCTCCAGCGCACATTCTTAGCAATTGTGTTCCTCATCGTGGGCGCGATCCAAGCGCGCTTCACTCTCCTGACGCTGTCCCTGGTCACCCACCCGCAGCTTTTCCCGCAACAGCCCGCCGAGATCGATCCCGCTAAGTTCACTCTTTCCAAACTGAGCGAGCCGCTCCAAAAAGCGGGCGTGCGGGAAGGGGACCGTATTGTTACCGAGGACGGACAGCCGATTCGCGGCCTCGTTCAAGCTGGTCAAATCTACTTCCGGCATAAGCCAGGCGACCTGATCGCCATGACCTTGCGCCGTGGAAGCGGGGCACCCTTCGCTGTTTCTTTTGTGGCGCCCGAGCGCGGAAGGCAGGCTTGGGCCGACATCCTGATCCCCATTTTTCTCAATGTCGTAACGCCTTGGTTCTGTATCCTGCTCGGCTTCCTCGTGGCCTTCCGGCGTACAGGGGATCCGGTGGCTTACGCACTGCTCGCGTTGCTGCTCGGAGTTTCTCAACTGCTCAAAGCCGAACCAGGGCTGCGTTTTACCTGGGAGCCGCTGTTCACTTTGCCCGCGATGTTTCTGGACGCTTTCGCCAGCGGAGCCTTACTTGTGTCGTGGATGTGGTTCGCCATGCTCTTCCCCGATCCTGCATCCCGGCACAAATTGTTTCCCTGGGCCCGCTGGGTAATCGGTATCCCATACTTGGTGAAATCGTTCCTGGTGGCCATCGCTTCCACGGCCTTTCTCCACCGGTCTGGAGCGCTCAGTTGGCTCTTTGACCTTGTCCGTTTTCCGAGCTGGTTGGAGGTGGCCTGCTCAACCGCACTGATCTCACTCGGGTTTGGGAACTTCGTTTACAAACTCGTTCGCGAGGAACAGCCCACCGTTCGTCGTCGGCTCAGGTGGATGTTATTCGGACTCTCGCTCGGAGTTCTGCCCGCGATCGCGATGTTCGGGATGTCCCGCATCTTCCAAAGTGACCCGAATAGGCTTCCAATCGTCGTGCTGGCACCGATCGTTTTCACGCCATTTTTCGTCCCGCTGACGCTCGCCTACGCCGTGCTGGTAGATCGATTATTCGATGTCGGCATGTTTCTTAGGCAAGGCCTGCTGGCTTCGAAGACCGTCACTGTCATCCGCGGTCTGTTGGTCGTCGCGATACTGGCCGTAACCACGAACGTAATGTCTCGCAAGGACCTCTCGAACGTTCAGCGGTCCACTGTGATTGCAGTCTGCATCATCGCAGTACTGCTGCTG
>JANXQZ010000340.1 GCA_025353235.1 Bryobacterales bacterium | reverse complement strand
GTACGGTCTGAAAGGTTCTGCTGATAACGCATCCTCTTGTCGGTCGTCAGCAACAAATCAAAGCTCGCACCCTCGGCCAGCTTAAGCAGTTCTCCGTTTGAAACTCTTTCCCAGCCAAGTTTTCTTGCTTCTGTAACTTCGTGATCTTCTAGCGCTGCGGCAAGGCCTCGTGGCGTACCCTGATCAAAAAGAATGCGCATCAGGCGTACTTGCTGCGCCAACAAGAACCGGCGGTGCGTCGAGACTGCGGGCAATAAATTCGAGCACAGTCTGAATCTGCTCCCGCGTAACATCGTACTGCTCGATGATCTCCTCGATGCTCGAACCCACTTCAAGGTTTTCAAAGACTGCTGCCACCGGCATTCGGGTGTTCCGGAAAACCCACGCGCCGCTGCGTCGATCCGGCACGCTTTCCACGGCAGGGCATTTAGACCAATCGAGTGTCACTATACCGAACCTCCTTTTCACAGAATAACGTCAGGCGCCCCGGCTTCATGCGACGGAGGGTCTTAACCGCTCTATAGACTCCTGGAAATTCGGTCTGAATCTCACGCGGCCCGGTTAGCGTTTTCTAACGCGAGAGGCGGCCTTGGACTGTTCGACGCTACCATTTTGGGATTATCGCGAGATGGTCAGTGCTTGGCTGCTGATGACGGCATAACACCCTAAACGCCGCGCACCCGAAACACGTCATAATAATTGACATGCAGATCACCCGGCGGCGCAGACAAGGCGGATTCTCCCTCATAGAATTGCTGATCGTAATCGCGATCATCCTGATTATTTTGGCGATCGCCGTTCCCAAGTTGAGCAGCGCGCGCATGAACGCCACGGAGACCGTCGTGATCCGCGAGGTCCAAACCCTCCATCAGGCCCAGACGCAATACATGTCGCAGTTTGGCAAGTACGCCATCAGCTTGGCCGAGCTTGGGCCGCCCACCAGCGGAGGGCCCGGTCCACAAGCCGCCGACTTGATCCCAGCTAGTCTCGCCACCGGGGAAAAAGACGGATACACTTTCGTGATGACCTCCACCCCGACTGGTTATACCGTGAACGCGAATCCCAAAGTCTACAACAGCACCGGCCGCCGAACATTTTTTTCCGATCAAAACATGGTGATGCGGCAGAATTGGAGCCAGGAGCCCGCGACAATTAATAGCCCGGAAGTGAAGTAGCCGTTAAGCGCTCTTGCAGGTATCGATCACGACTTCAACCCTGCGGTTCTTCTGGCGGCCCTCCGGATTGTCCGACCCATCCGGTTTCGTCTCCGGCGCGATTGGCTTCGTTTTGCCAAAGCCGCGCAGCTCGGCCGATCCTTGCAAGTACCCGTGAGCCTCCAGCCAAACTTCCACGGCCCGTGCCCGCCTTTCACTCAATTGCTGATTGTAGGCCGACTCGCCCTTCGCGTCCGTATGACCCTCGATCGAGATTGGATGGCTGCCTTCCCTCTTGATCATGGGACCAAGTTCGCTCAGCACCTTCTCGGCACCTTGCGTCAACTCGGCTTTATCGAACTCGAATAGCGCATCCGAACTGGCCAGCAGCCGCGACTTGCACTGCTCTTTCACTTTGCGAATATCGCCCGGGACTTGAATTCCGCCAGGAACCTGCCACGTCCCCTTCGGCTTCTGAATCTCGCCCGGCTTCTGAATCTGATATTTTCCGCCTTGCGCCCAGATGGTCAAGGCGGCTCCCAAGCACAGTCCAATTTTCCTCATTCTGCGATAATACTCTCGTCAGATGATCATATCGCTTCGCAACATCGAGAAGTACTTCGAGCACGGCCCGACGAAGACGTTCGTCCTTCGGCGCATCAACGCCGACATCAAAGAGGGCGAGTTTGTATCCATCATGGGTCCGTCCGGGGCGGGGAAGTCGACCCTTCTCCATGTGCTCGGCATGCACGACAGCTCTTGGACGGGCGAATACCATCTCGCTGATCATCCCATCCACAAGCTCAACAAGAAAGTCCGCATGGAGCTGTACAAGCAGTATTTCGGCTTCGTTTTTCAGAGTTATCACTTGCTTGATTCGCTGACGGTGTACGAGAATCTCGACATCCCGCTCTCTTACCGCAACATCAAGAAGTCCGAACGCGAATCGATTGTCGCCGACGTGCTGGATCGTTTTCAGATGGTCGGAAAGAAGGATCTGTTCCCCAATCAGCTATCGGGCGGCCAGCAGCAACTGGTGGCGATCGCGCGAGCGGTGGTGGCGAGTCCCAAGATTATCCTCGCCGATGAGCCTACGGGCAATCTCCACTCCAGCCAAGGCAAAGAAATTATGGAGATGTTCAAGAAGCTGAATGAACAGGGGACGACTATTATTCAGGTGACCCACAACGAAAGGAACGCAGAGTATGGGCATCGCGTGATCAATCTTGAGGATGGCTGGATTGCAGCTTAAGCCCCGGAAAGGAACGGGCGAATGATGCGCACCGCATATCGTAAAATGTCGAAGGGCGATCTCGCCCGCAGCGCTATTTGAGGTCCCGCTTTCCGAACGATTTTCTGGCGAGTGCATCGGCGATGAGTCTATCGATTTGTCCGGCCACCTCCGCAATCGTCTGGCTCGCATCTACTCGCAGCACATTTTCTTGCGTGTACCACTTCGACAACATTTGGGCATCGGTACGGTACTGAGCGATTCGGGCATCAATGATTTCGGGTTTGTCGTCGGCCCGTCGGCGGCCCAGCAAGCGCTGCTTCACCACGTCGTCGGACACTTCGAGCAGGATCACCTTCGGCAGCGGCAGGCCGGCTCCTTTGAGGAACTCGTCGAAAGAACCAGCTTGCGACTCCGTCAGCGGGTAGCCGTCCACAACGAACCCGCGGCCAGTTTTTGATCCCAGCAGATGAGCGCTTACCAGTTCGTTCGCGGCATCGTCATTGATCAGTGCGCCGCTTTCGACGCCCACCTGGAGAGAGTCCGCGAGTCTTGAGTGCTTTCCCATTTCACTCTTAATCAAGTCCGCTACCGAAACCACCGGAATCTTGTACTTCTTCCCCAGTAAGCGCGACTGCACTGTTTTACCGCTGCCTGGCGGACCCAAGATCACGAAGACCAGCGGCGGCGCAAGTCGGGATTGCGCATCGGCCTGCTCAAGAATCGTCGCGATCGTGATCGCCAGGATCACCAGCCCGCACCAAAAGCGCATTCCTCATCTTAGCGTCTTCAGTCAGTTTTCAGATCCGTAGCTCATGCTATCTAAAAGGAGTATTCCAATGAGAATTACGCACGCGCTAGTCGTCTGCGCCGCTTGTTTGACCATGACCGCGGCAGAGCAGAAGATGAAAGTAAAAGATCTGCCCGCGCCTGTTCAGAAAACAGTGCAGGACGAAACCAGGAACGCTCAGCTTCTCGGCGTATCGAAAGAAGTCGAGGGCGGGAAGACCATGTACGAAATAGAGACCAAGGTGGGCGGGATGACTCGTGACCTGCTCGTGGATGCCGCGGGCAAGGTGGTCGAGGTAGAGCAGGAAGTCGCGATGGACACAGTTCCAGCCGCAGCCAGGACGGCCATTGAGGGCTATGCGAAAGGCGGCAAGGTGGTCAAGGTGGAGTCGGTCACCAAAGGATCAGTGGTAAGCTACGAAGCGGCGGTTAGCAAGGGCGGCAAGAAGTCCGAAGTTGCGGTTACGGCCGATGGAACAATCAAGAAAAACTAACATGACAAGACTAGCGCGAATTACATTAGTTTCGGCTGCGGTTGCGATTGCGGCATCTACGGGATTCCATGTGGTGAAAGAGGTCAAAGTGGGCGGCGAAGGAGGGTGGGACTACCTTACTGTCGACACGGAGGCTCGTCGGCTGTATGTCTCGCACGGAACCCGCGTGAATGTAGTGGATCTGGATAGCGGTGCTGTCGTGGGCGAGATCGCCGACACGCCCGGCGTGCATGGAATCGCGGTGGCGCCAGCGCTCAATCGCGGCTTCACGAGCAATGGTCGCGCGAACAACGTCACCATCTTCGATCTGAAAACGCTAAAGTCGGAGGGTCAAGTCAAGACTGGCGAAAACCCGGATGCGATTCAGTTTGAGCCTGTATCAGGCCGCGTGTTCACCTTCAACGGCCGATCCAAGGATGCGACTGCAATTGACGCCAAGACTGGAAAGGTGGATGGGACCATCAAACTCGGCGGCAAGCCGGAGTTCTCCGCCGCGGATGGAAAGGGCAAGATCTACGTCAACATCGAGGATACCAGCGAGGTAGCCGAGATCGACGCCAAGACGCTGGCCGTCACCAAGCGGTACTCTTTGAAGCCGTGCGACGAGCCATCCGGACTGGCGATGGACGTGAAGAACAGACGGATCTTCTCAGTCTGTGGAAACAAGTTGATGATGATCTCTGATCCCGATGCTGGAAAAGTAATCGGGACCGTTCCGATCGGCGACGGCGCGGACGGTGCGGGCTTCGATCCGGAGAAGGGCGTTGCATTCAGCTCCAACGGCGAAGGCAATCTGACGGTAGTTGGGCAAAAGGGCGGAAAATGGGCGGTGCTGGAAACGGCCAAGACTCAGAAGGGCGCGCGCACGATGGCGGTGGATGAAAAGACCCATATGGTCTACCTGCCAGCCGCTGAATACGGACCGGCGCCGGCAGCCACAGCCCAAAACGCGCACCCGCGACCTGCAATTCTGCCCGGCTCGTTCAAGCTTGTCGTAATGGGGCAGTAGCGCTATTTGCCCGGCGAGCGACGATACACAGTCTCGAAGTCCGGCTTGGCTCCAAAGCTAACCCCGCTCGATGTTGAAGCGGTTGGAACCCGAGCCGGTTCCGGTCTCGTCGGCGATGGCATCGTAGTGTTCGGGTCCTTGATCGTGGACTCGTTCTGTCTCACCACGCGACCCGTCTTGGGCCGCGCGTCAATGCGTTCGATCTGATCCTTGGGAATGGAAACCTGCTCGTTTTTCACGACAACCAGCAAGCTGTCGGCATTGG
>JANXQZ010000327.1 GCA_025353235.1 Bryobacterales bacterium | reverse complement strand
ACCCTGGGGACGTGAGACATCAACTTTAGGTGGGATTGCATCTGTTGTTCCGCAGCCAGTATTTGGAATTCTGCTCGGAATGCTTCCACATCGAATCCTCCCATCTCCCATTCGACGCGCATAAAAAACAGGCCGGCTTCGTGATCGCGATGTTGATCGGCATGCGTAATGTTGGCGCCGTATCGATAAAGAAGGTTGGCAACGCTTGCCACCACGCCTTTACGGTCTGGACAGTTGATGAGGAGAACAGCCGAATTTCTCAGGATCAAAAATCAGCTTAGCGCGGAGACGGAATCGAGTTGATATGATGCTCATACATGCAGCGCCGTCGATTTATGAACGCTTTGCTTGCTGCGCCTGCCGCGTCCAGCCTGCTTGCCCAGCAGCCCGCGCCAGGAGTGCAAGCCAACCCAGCGCCGGGCATCCCCGTCAATCCCGCGCAGCCGGTTCAGCCACCCGTCCGCCCGCTCGCCGAGCTTCCCAAAATAGACGCCAGCGTCGCCGATGCCGTCAGCGACCCCGTTCCGCACTTTTTCACGCCAGCTCAATTCGCAGCCCTTCGAAGGCTCAGCGATCTGCTGATGCCCGTCACGAAAAGCGCTCCCGGCGCGCTCGACGCCAAAGCGGCCGAGTTCCTCGACTTCCTCATAGGAGACTCGCCAGCCGATCGTCAAGAGATCTACCGTGCCGGACTCGACGCTCTTAATTCGCAGGCAACCAAGCATTTCAAACAAGCCTTCGCCGACCTGGATGCCTCTCAAGCAGACTCGCTGCTCTCTCCGTTGCGCGCCGCTTGGACCTATGACGAGCCGTCCGACCCTGTGGCGAAGTTTCTCCGTGCCGCTAGACAAGATGTACGTACCGCGACCGTGAATTCTCGCGAATACAACGCCAAAGGTCCCGCACCCGGTGGCCGGCGCTTCGGCGTGAACGGGCTGTATTGGTATCCTCTCGATTAATCCGCCAAGGTAAGCGATGACCAAAGACTACGACGTACTCATCATTGGATCCGGCGCGTCCGGCGGCATGGCGGCGCACACGCTGACGAAGAAAGGCGTCTCCTGCCTCATGCTGGATGCCGGCCCGCTAGTCGACTTCAACCGGAATCGCGGCCCCAAAGCCGTCTACGAACTACCCTATCGGGGCTTCGGCGAACCGGGCCGACTGCCG
>JANXQZ010000319.1 GCA_025353235.1 Bryobacterales bacterium | reverse complement strand
ATCGTCGCGGAAGAGAAGAAATTGTGAAGGCAATTCGCGGCCTGCCTTCCAGCGTGAGGTCGAGACTGGCGGGTTCCCTGGTGAGCAGCGATCGGCCGAAGCCCGAGTCTCCCGTCAGCGAGCGGGCGTTTTGGCGCAATTGGGCGGAACTCTTGCTTCCTGGTGCCATCGGCTTTATCGTATGGCTCCTCTTTAGTATGAAGTAGGGCGAACTAAGCTAATTACCCGGTCTATAGACGTTCCATTTTGGACGATATGAAAACGTGGAACGAAGAAGAGAACCGAGAATCAAGACCAGTGAAGCCGCTCAAGTCACTCTCTTAGGAGAGAGCTATGCCAGCTTTCCGGCCCGCACGCTAGACGCCTCAGGCAAGGGCATGCGCATCTCCTTGAGCAGGCCTGTCAAGCCTGGCAGCGCCGTGAAAGTGGAACTGGAGGACTCGATTCTTCTCGCCGAGATCAGCTACTGCGTCCCCGCCGCCGAGGGCTATACAGCCGGGCTGCAGGTGGATCAAATTCTGACAGGTCTGAAGGAGTTGACCCGTCTGAATGCCCGTCTGCTGGCCGATTCCCGCGGGCCCGTCCTGAGCGGCCCGAATTCAAGGGAAGACCAGGAAACAGCAAGCCGCAGCCAACAGCACGGGCAGATCGCCGAGCGCATAGGCGTCCTGCTTTAGCTTCATCTCCACCCGCCAGCGCGGGAATGCTTCTACCTGCTCCAGGGTGAATACCGGTTGGGCTTCCAGCGTTTGCAGAACGGTTTTGAAGGCGCTTTCCGTCCGAAACTCATACACCCCGCCCTCGGCAAATCGAACTTGCACCGGATTGCTTCGATGATAGATCGCGATTGGGTTCGTTTCGTCCATTCGCAGGATAGGTACATCCTGCCGCTGCAAAGGGAACAAGTCTATTCTTAAAGCAGACTCAGCAAGTTCCGCCAGCACATGGCGGGCCGAGCCGATTCCGTTCACGCTGACGCGGGCCACGGGTCCAGCCAGTCCAGCCAGTTCGTACCGAAGCGCGAAAAAATTGGGGCGCGTCCACGAAAGCGTTTCTTCGGTTATGTCCTGCAATCGCAATAGCTCATCGACAACCAAAGATAATGCCCCCACATGAATCGTAGCAGGCTACCGCTGCAGCAACTGCTCGAACTGGTGGCAAACCACATCCCACGAATAGCGGGAGTTCACCAGCTCCCAGGCGTTCTCGGCAATGCGGCGCCGTTCTGTCTGGTTGTCCAGCAGATTCAGGCATTGATCGGCGAACGCAAGCGGTCCGTCCGCAATGGCAATGTTGTCGCCGTTCTTGACATCTAGGCCTTCCGCGCCGATTGCGGTGGACACCACCGGGACTCTCGCGGCCATTGCTTCGTAGATTTTCAGTCTTGTTCCTCCGCCAATCCTTAGCGGGACGATAGCGACACCCGAACCCCATAGATACGGCCTAACATCTGGAACTGTGCCAGTCACCTGGATCAGCGGGTCCGCTGCGCCGAGTGCTGCAATGTCCCGCGAGGGCTGGCGTCCCACGATCGCAACGGAGCATGAGGGCCGACGCTTTCGGATGATCGGCAAAATTTCCTGGACAAACCACTTTGTAGCATCAATGTTGGGCATCCAGTCCATCGAACCTACGAAGACCAAATCGGCTGCTGGTTCTGCTGACTTGGGCGCGAAATATTCGATGTCCACGCCCGTAGGAACCGCCGAAACTCGCGATGCTCCGTAGTCGCGGCGCATGATGTTGGCGTCCGATTCCGAGACCGCGATGACGCCCTGAACTCGACGGCAGACGTCGCCCTCGTAGGCACGCATGCGTTTCGCTTGCAGGCCGAAATACGCGCTGGCAACCGGATTCGTGGCCTGATCGGCATGGCGTCGCCAAATCACTGCTTCCACGTTGTGCTGAAACAGCACGCATGTCCCAAGATCGGGCATGTTCTGAGACGCATTCAAGAAATCGCACACGATCCAATCGAATTTCTGTTGCTTCGTCAACTC
>JANXQZ010000303.1 GCA_025353235.1 Bryobacterales bacterium | reverse complement strand
GCGATGACGGGTATCCCCTCAAGACCCGCGACGCCGTTGAACGGCTTTCAATGTTTCACACCAAGCGATACTCACAGCACCCGCGCTGGCACAAAGCGCAATATCAGCGGGATGAAGGGTGCTGAAGTGGAAGAGGACCTTTAGAAACGGTACATACAAGACCAGAGCGAGAAACACCAACGCGCTGCCTACTACCCACCACATGGCTGAATTTGGCGTTCGTAGAATGGCGAGAATGTTCCGCGACCAGGATCGATTCGTGATGATCAAGGCAACGTTAGCAATTACGAGCGCCGTGAAGGTTAAAGCACGAGCATCTTTCTCGCCCTGTCCCCGGTGAAGTGCGACAGCAAAGATCGCCAACAAAATGACCAGGACGCCAAAGCCTTGCAGCAGACTCATGCTTACCATCTGTTTGTTGAAGAGATGCTCAGACGCAGAACGGGGCGGTCGCTGCATGACATCCTCCTCTTCCTCCTCGGCCTCAAAAACGATCGAGCAGGCGGGGTCGATGATCAGTTCGAGGAAGGCGACATGTACGGGTTCCAGGATCAAGGGCCAACGAAATAAGACGGCACAGAGCGATAGCCCGGCGATAGGGACGTGGATCGCGAAAATGTACGCCATCGCCTTTTTCAAATTGTCGAAAATACGGCGCCCCAGCCGGACGGCCTTGACGATGGACGAGAAATCATCATCCAGCAGAACAAGGTCCGCCGCCTCGCGGGCCACATCCGTTCCTCGCTGGCCCATGGCAATGCCAATATGCGCGGCTTTCAGCGCCGGCGAGTCATTCACTCCATCGCCAGTCATAGCGACGATCTCTCCGTTAGCCTTCAAGGCGTTGACTAATTGAAGCTTTTGCTCGGGCACCGAGCGGGCAAAGACGTTTGCCTTCGCAACCCGGTCGCGGAGAGTCTGATCGTCCATCGCCGCTATCTCCGGACCGCTGATCGCCCCATCTGCGCTTTCCAATCCGATCTGGCGCGCGATGCTCATCGCGGTGCCAGGGTAATCGCCGGTGATCATAATCACGCGGATACCTGCCGTTTGACATTCTTGAATTGCACTGGAAACGGTGGGTCGGACTGGGTCAGCAAGGGCAAGGAGCCCCAGAAACTCAAAATCGAAATCGTGTTGTTGATCCGGAAGGATCGTACTGGAAACCCGTGCTTTCGCTACGCCGAGAACGCGCAGCCCTTCAGCAGCCATTCCAGCGACGCTTTCGTTGAGATGTGCTGCGTCTTCTTCCTCCATGTGACAGAGATCTGCGATCGCTTCAGGCGCTCCCTTAGTGGCAATGACAAACTGTGAGCTATCGGGCGAAACCCACACCTCGGATATTGCAAGGAGGCTCTTCGCGAGCGGATACTCACGAACGACCTTCCAACTGGCATGCAAGTGCTCCGTGCCTTGCAGCGCTTCGGCACCGAGTTTGCGTATTGCACGGTCCATCGGATCGAAAGGGTCGGGCTGGCTGGCAAGCATCGCGAATTCCGCAAGCTCGTGAAACTCCTCCGGGACCGCGGAGGCAGGCTGTTTACTGAAGTCGTATGTTTCACCCTTTGCATAGAGCCTGGTCACCGACATCTGGTTCATTGTTAGGGTTCCGGTTTTATCAACGCACAAGGCGGTGGCTGCGCCAAGCATCTCGATGGCCGGCATGCATCGCGTGAGCACACGATTTCGCGACATCCGCCAGGCTCCAAGGGCAAGGAATACGGTTAGAACCACGGGCAATTCTTCGGGCAGGATTGCCATCGCCAGGGTGAGGGCAGCGAGAAAGCCCCGCAACCAGTCTCCGCGCGTTAGACCGTAAAACACAACGAGCAAAATGCATAGCCCAAGGCCCGCCAGCGCGAGCACCCGCACCATACGGCGCGTGTCCCGCTGCAGCAACGTGGGTTCTTGTTCCATCTCCCGTAGGGACTTTCCGATCCTGCCGAGCTGGGTTTGGAGGCCCGTGGCTTTTGCTAGCGCAAGCCCAGTGCCTCGAACTACCAGCGTCCCAGAGAAGACGAATGGAAGATCGTCACCGCCCGGCGGTGCCATCTCCGTGTGATCCGACGCCGCTTGCTTCCGAACCGGCACGGATTCGCCTGTCAATAGTGATTCGTCTGTCGACAGATTCACTGCGGAGAGCAGGACGCTATCGGCGGGAACGCGGTCGCCTTCCGATAAAACAAGAATGTCGCCGGGCACGACTTCCCGGCCGGCTATTCTTTTGCGCTGTCCGCCTCGAACCACCAGCGCGCGCGGGCTCGATAAATCCCGGAGCGCCTCCAATGCCCGTTCTGTCTTGCGCTCCTGATAGAGCGTGATCGCGATGACAACCACCACGAAGATCAGCAGGATGATCGCTTCCTTTATGTCGCCCAGGAACAGATAGGTGCTGCCACAGGCGAGTAGCAACAAAAGCATGGGCTCGCGTACGACTTCGAGGGCGATCTTGAAAAGTGAGCGCGGTTTGGATGAGGGTAGTTCATTGAAGCCGAAGCGCGCGATCAGGGAAGCCGCCTCGGCATCAGAAAGGCCTGCGAGATTTCCACCTGAATTTGAATTCGGTGGCAACTCCAAGGCGTTCGTCATCTTCCTTTTATTGCACTCAGGAGACCATCGCGCCACCCGACACGGACGAAACTTACTGCTTCTTGAGTGGGTTATTTCGCGCAGGACAATCCCGGGACGGGCCAGTCTATTCAGAACGGGAACCGAAACTTGATCAGTTCTGGGGGAACTGTGAGTATTTTGTGACGGACCTCCAAATGACCTGACATTGAGCGTGAAGCCAGAGTGGAGTGAGCACCCGCTAAAACGAGAGGCAGGAGCGGCGCGGAGACCGCTTTGGCCGGGCCTGGGCGGCGGAGTGACGCTGTGGATTGCCGTTGCCCTCGTCACTTACCTGTGCTGGCTGCTT
>JANXQZ010000274.1 GCA_025353235.1 Bryobacterales bacterium | reverse complement strand
CGTCCGGATCCGTTGCACTGGCACCACGCGAGCAGGTCTTTCATCCGTGATTTGCACTGTGCGCGCATAGCAGATTCCAGTCCCGGTCTTGCGATCGGAGAGCACCTCGACATGGTCCCCGCGCGCGGTCCCGGATACCGTGATCCGCTCGTTCGATCTCTCGAAATATGTGCG
Organism: Bryobacterales bacterium; assembly: GCA_025353235.1. GTDB lineage: Bacteria > Acidobacteriota > Terriglobia > Bryobacterales > Bryobacteraceae > JANXQZ01. The sequence continues at coordinate 843 of JANXQZ010000274.1, read as the reverse complement.
CTCATCGAAGGAGCACTGGAACACCCGGTTCTCCAAATTTCGGAACACCAGTTCTCCGCCCTTGGCAGTGCCCGACCACGCCAGCAGATCGCCCCTGATAATTCCGATGGGAGCGGCTTCCTGAGCAAAACACCGACAGGCCAGCAGGATCCAAAGCAATCGGTGCATAGTCGAATGATAAGATGAGGCTTGCCAAATAGCAATGTGCTGGAACGCGCAGGGGCGTGGTTTCTGGACTCTGGAATTCAGGAATCAAACGGAGGAGTGGCCCGCTATTATCGGTCTGACCTGGGTCAAAATGCGCGCGTTTCCACCGAGATCACCGGCTACGCGGTCAGCTTTCTGGTCTACCTATTTCAGCGCACCGGGAATTCGGCTTTTCAGGAGGCAGCGCTCCGATCCGCGCGCTTTCTAACTCGTTCGGCGTGGGACCCGGCTCTCGCAATATTCCCGTTTGAAGTAGCTCCTAAGAGCAAAGCCTACTTCTTCGATTCTGGCATCATCGTGCGTGGACTCCTCGCTATCTGGCATCTCACAAGCGAGCGCGAGTTCCTCGACGTTGCAGTCCAGGCTGGCACGGGAATGCTGGTGAACTTTGTGGGTCGTGAAGACATTCACCCAATCTTGGCTCTGCCCGAGGCCAAGCCCGTTGAACGCGCTTCAGCTTGGTCACGGTCGCCTGGCTGCTACCAGTTGAAATCCGCCATGGCTTGGCACGATCTGTTTCAGGAGACCGGTCGCCCGGAGTTCCAGCAGGCTTACGAATCGGCTCTGGCCCAGGCCCTCGAAAACGAAGCCTGCTTTCTTCCTGGCGAGGCGGATCGCGAGAAGGTGATGGACCGG
>JANXQZ010000259.1 GCA_025353235.1 Bryobacterales bacterium | reverse complement strand
CGGTGAGAACTGGCGCGTCGTTAACTATGATCGCGCGCTCACAGGCCGCGCGGGCTACTACATTCGCCTTGCCGTTTCACCGAACAACGAGAATGAAGTGCTGGTATCGAACAGCTCGTTTCATCAGTCGCTGGATGGGGGTCAGACTTTTCGGCCCGTACCTTGGGGAGGCGATAACCACGATGTTTGGATCGATCCCACGAATCCCGACCGCTTCGCTATCTCAGACGATGCGGGGTTGAATATCACCACGGTGCACGGCCGCGGCTTTCATCGGGTGCAGTTGCCGATCGGGCAGATGTACCATGTCGCTGTCGACAACCAAGTGCCCTACTATGTGTACGGCAACATGCAAGACAGCAGCACCATGCGCGGCCCCAGCATTCAGCCTCCTGGCGCCGGGTACGGACGCCCGCCGCAATATGGATGGGAGTTCCGACTGGGGGGCTGCGAATCCGGGTTCACTCTCCCCGACTGGACCGATCCGAATGTCGTATGGGCGAGTTGCTATGGAAATGAAGTAACGCGCTGGGATGGAAAAACGAAGCTGGCGCGGTCCGTGAGCCCCTGGATGCACACGCTCGATTCGCCTCCGAACGATGCCAAGTATCGCTGCCACTGGACCGCGCCTTTGGCTCTTGATCCCTTCGATCACAACACGGTCTACTACGGCTGCCAGGTGATTTTCAAGACTTCCAATGCCGGACAGAGTTGGAGCGTGATCAGTCCGGATCTGTCTACGCAGGACCCCACTCGCAACATTCCGTCGGGCGGCATCGTGGGCGATAACCTTGGTCAATTTTATGGAGAAGTTGTGTTTGCGATCGCGCCCTCGACGTTGCAAAAAGGGCTGATCTGGGCGGGCACCAACGACGGATTGGTGTGGCTCACGAAGGACGGCGGCGGCCACTGGACCAACCTCACTAAGAACATCACCGGCCTGCCTGCTTGGGGAAGCGTGACCAGTATCAGCCCGTCGACGTTCGATGCAGGGACAGCTTATGCTTCGGTCGATTTCCACCTCAACGACAACCGCGATCCCTATATTTATAAGACAGCCGATTTCGGGCTGACCTGGAAAAGCATTAGTGGCGGTTTGCCGAGGCATCAGCTGTCTTATGTACGCTGCGTGGTGGAAGATCCGAATCAGAAGGGGCTGCTGTTCGCAGGCACCGGCAACGGGCTTTATTATTCGCTCGATGATGGAGCGAAGTGGACCTCGCTCCAAACAGGGCTGCCGCATGCGCCTGTGTCGTGGGTGGTTGTGCAGAAACAATTCCACGACCTGGTGCTCTCCACTTATGGACGTGGGTTCTACATCCTGGACGATATTACTCCGCTTGAGCAAATGGCAAAGGAGGCCACCAGTACTTCGGTTCGTTTGTTCACGCCGAGGCCGGAGTTTCGGTTCGTCAGCGGCGCGCGAGCTTTCGTGGATTTCGATCTTAAGGCAGCGTCCAAGCAGCAGGTTCAGATCGCGATCTTGGATGCGAACGGGAAGGTAGTGCGCGATCTAAAAATGGACGGACAGGCTGGCCTGAATCGCCAGACTTGGGACCTGCGCTACGAGGCTCCCAGGCTTGTGGCGTTACGAACCACGCCAACAGAGAATCCGCACATCTGGGAAGAACCTCGATTTCGAGGCGCTGATTCCAGACCAATAACGCATTGGGGGGCTGAGCCGGCGCAGGTGGGGCCTATCGCTGCCCCTGGCAAGTACACGGCCCGGTTGACTGTCGATGGAGAATCGTACCAGCAATCTCTTGAGATCCTGGCCGATCCGCGCTCTAGCGGCTCGCCGAAAGAAATCGAGGCCTCGGTGAACCTGCAACTCCGCATTCGAGACGATATCAGCGCCGTGTCGGATGTGGTGAACCGCATCGAGTTTATGCGCAAGCAATTAGAAGATGTGGAGAAGATGCTGAAGGCGGATGAGTTGAAGGCGGTTCAGGAGATGGATCGGAAGATGCAGGCTGTGGAATATCGACTGATCACGCGCTCGCTCGCTCTCAGCGATGACAAGTATTTCGTTGAGGCTTACAACGTGTATTTCAATTTGATCTGGCTGAATGGCGAAGTGGGCAGCGGAGCGGGCGATGTGCACGGGGGTGCGGATTTAGGGCCGACCGATACTGCCGGAGTGATGCTGCAGGCTATCGAGAAAGATCTGGCCAGCGCGCGAGGAGAGTATGGAAATTTGATGGATAAGGAAGTTCCGATGTTCAACAAGTGGCTTGGGGAAAGAGGGATTATGCCGATCGCAAGCGAGGCTAACAAGCGATAGAATTACTACCTACGGAGAATTGGTGAGACGCGCTCTTCAACTCGGGTGATGCGAGTTTCATGATCCTTCTGATTGAACTCAATTGAATCAAGCCGCCTGATAACGTCATCGAAGCGTCTATTCATCTCAGCCTTAAAGTCGTCGAACCTTTTATTCTGAGTTGTGATCGTAGCCCATGTGG
>JANXQZ010000201.1 GCA_025353235.1 Bryobacterales bacterium | reverse complement strand
AGTGCCGGTGGTTGGGGGTGTGGATGCTTTGATGATCTGGGTTTCAGTCTCCAGCCCCGGCGCGGCATACAGGGCGGCGGGTTGCGGGGTGTTTGGGTCAGTGATCGGCAGCTTGTTTCTGTTCTACATCGCTCGGAAGGGCGGCGCGTCGTATCTCGAGAAGTACAACTCGCCGAGAGCGGTTCGCTTCAAGGCATGGTTTCTGGAGTACGGGATGCTGACGATTTTCGTGCCTGCCGCGGTCCCCATTATTCCCATGCCGATGAAGATTTTCGTGCTGTCTGCGGGTGCGTTGAGAAGCAGTCCCTGGATGTTTGCGGCGGTGTTGCTGCTGGCGCGTTTGATACGGTACTTCGCGATCGCGCGGCTAGCTGTGAGGCTCGGAAGCGAGACTCTGCCTTATCTGCGCCACCATATCTGGCAGTTGAGCTTGATGGCGGTAAGTTTATTTGGGGTCTTGTATCTGCTGATAAATATGTTGGATCGCCGACGTACACGCTGAGAGTAGCGGCATCAGGCCTCGCGGCTTCACTGGTAGGGCAGGTTGTCAACCTGCAGGCGGGTTGCTAACCCGCCTTTTGCGCCGATTATCAATCGGCGCGCAGGATGCCATCCTGCCCTACAATTCGCGTGCTACCATCCGTATCCATGCACCGATTCTCCCTCGCAATCCTCTTTCTAGCCATCGCTGCCGCACAAAATCGCTACGATCTAGTCCTCTTGAACGGCCGCGTTGTGGATGGCACCGGCAACGCTTGGTTTTATGGCGACATCGGCATTCGCAATGGCCGCATTGCTAAAGTATCGCCAGCGGGACTCTTGCGCCATGCGCCAGCCGCCGAGCGAATCGACGCGAAAGGCCTGGTGGTAACCCCCGGCTTCATCGATATTCAAAGTCAATCCCGATCCGCATTTTTATCGGGCGACGGCAAGGTGATCGGCAAAATAACTCAAGGCGTCACCACCGAAATCATGGGCGAGGGCTGGACCAACGCTCCATCCAACGAAAAGACCGCGACCGCCGAGCGCGATGTCGGACGCGGGGCGCAAGGCAGCAAGTTCGAAGGTCCGCACGGGTTCGATGCCTGGCTGAAAGCCATGGAGAGTCATGGAGCCTCGGCCAATTTTGGATCGTTCGTCGGAGCCGCCACCATCCGGCAATACGTGAAAGGAATGGCGCAAGGCCCGCCCACTCCAGCCGAAACCGAAGAGATGCAGACTCTCGTGCGCCAAGCTATGGAAGATGGCGCTTTCGGGGTTGCATCCGCGTTGATTTATCCTCCCGGCAGCTACGCCACCACTCAAGAACTCACCGATATGGCTAAGGCCATGTCGCCTTACGGCGGCGTGTACATCACGCACATGCGTTCTGAGGCGGACCAACTCCTCGAAGCCATCGACGAGGCTATCGAGATTGGCAAGACGGGAGGCGTCCCGGTGGAAATCTACCATTTAAAAGCCGGAGGACGCCGCAATTGGGACAAGGCTCGGGAGGCGATCGCGAAGATTGACGCGGCCAGGGCACACGGGCAGGACATCGGGGCCGACATGTATCCCTATGTTGCCGGTGCTACCGGCCTTACCGCCTGCCTTCCGCCTTGGACCGCGGCCGACGGAAAGCTCTTCGACAATCTAGCGGACTTCAAGGTGCGAGCCAGGATCAAAGCCGAGATCATGAGCGGCGGCAACGATTGGGAGAACATGGGCCAATTAGCCGGACCTGAGGGAGTGTTGATCGTTGGTTTGGAAAAGCCCGAAAACAAGCAATTCATGGGCAAACGACTGTCTGAAATCGCCGCTCTTCAAAACAAGGACTGGATGGATGCGGCCATGGACTTGATTCTCTCCGAACACCGCCGCGTGGAGACGGTATATTTCATGATGAGCGAGGACAACGTCAAATTGCAGTTGCGCCAGCCGTGGATGAAAATCGGCACGGACGCTGCGGGGTTGGATCCGGAGGCAGCCAAGGATCTGGCGCACCCTCGCGCCTATGGAACGTATCCGAAGATCCTGGGCGAGTATGTGCGCGAGCAGAAGGTGTTGACGCTGGAGGAGGCTGTGCGCAAGATGAGTTCTGCCGTGGCGCGCAGGTTGTCCATCCAGGATCGCGGCCTCATTCAGGAGGGCATGTACGCCGACATTGCGGTTTTCGATGCGCGGAGCATTATCGATCATGCCACCTTCGAGCAGCCGCATCAGCTTTCTGCAGGCGTGAAATATGTGTTGGTGAATGGAGTTCTGGTAGTCCGCGATGGCCGACATACTGGAGCGATGCCTGGCAAGCTGGTGCGTGGTCCAGGGTACGCCGCGAGCCTGCGCTAGAATGGAATTCCGCGAATGGAACGAGCCGGCAGATCCCTTAGCAAGCTGAGACTTTCAGACAAAATTTCAACGGAAGAACTAGCGCGCTCGGCGTGGGCTGGCGCGGTAGGCAAACGGATCGCCGCACACTCGGTTGCCATACTCCTGGTGCGTGATCGCCTGGTGGTTGAGGTGGAAGACGCGGTCTGGCAGAAACAGCTTTTCCATCTTCGCTACCAGATCGTAGCAAAGCTGCGCGAAGTTCTGGGCGACGAGTTGGTGCGCGAGGTGGAATTTCGAATCGGCTTGCAGCGCCGTCCTCCTCA
>JANXQZ010000191.1 GCA_025353235.1 Bryobacterales bacterium | reverse complement strand
CAGGCTTCCCATTCCGCTGGAACTCGTCTCGCTGGAGAAACGCGTAATCGGGCGCGACCGCCCAATCCGACCGAAGCACGATGGTCGCGCCGCGAACGATCTCCTTCACATCAGCGGCATGGCAAGGCGTGCATTGCATGGCCGCCGAAATGACCAGAAGCGTTAGATGCTGATGACCGGACATGGCGAATCGCGCAAAATGGCGTAAGCGTTCTGGCGCAGGTATCCGGCAATGCCCGCGCGGCTATACCTTCCCGTCACCGGCAGATCAGCGTCGAAATCCCTTCCTGATACTCGCCCGCCAAGCGGCCCAATCGAGAATGCTCCGGCTGCGTTCGGCCGGATCCACAACGCACAAAATCCCGCGGCAGTGGATATGATCGAGCAATGGCGCCGCTTCCGGATGGATGCCCGTCGACACCGAACAATCGAGATCGTGCAACACCTTCGCCGTTACCGAGCCGAGCAGAAGCCGGCGAAAAGCCCCGAGGCCATGAGTCGGCATCATCACCAGATCGGGAGCCCAGCCCCGCGCGACATCACAATTTCCGATGATGGATCTCCCGTCACGGACAACCGCTGCGTGGTGAAATATTTGTGCTCGTCCACCAGGACGCATCCAATTGCGCCTGTCTCTGCGGCAGCAGTTCCTCTGCGGGGTTGTGTTCTCGCATGGCAACGGCGTGGAGCAACATGATCTCGGCTTCGAAGCGAACGGCGAAGGCCTCCATGTACGACGCACCGCCGAGACAACTATCGGAGAAATCCACCGGGAACAGAATCTCTTTGACCAGTGGCATGAGATTTCCATTCACGGGCATGCACCCCGAAGGCCAGTCCTTTGGCCGCTGCCGATATTGTCCCGCTTGCTTTTCGGCGCTGCCTCACCGCTCCAGATCATTTGCCTCTGAGCGAAAAGGCCAAACGCGCCTCAATAATGCGTGATATGGCGCGGCTCGGATATCAGACACAGGCACTACCCCCGGGTACCCATGGATTATAGGACTGGCGCTGCGCTTGCTGACTAGACAGGCAGCGCCGCCGAGGGGGTGGCGAAAACCACTTCAACAAGAGGAATATCATGCAACTCAAGACTCAAAAAGAAAGCGATCAGCAACTTCGAGAAGCAGTCGTGCAACAGCTTGGATGGGATCCCCAGGTCAAGTCGACCGACATCAACGTTAAAGCGGCGGATCACGTCGTAACGTTAATGGGATTCGTCCATACCTACGCCGAAAAATACGCAGCCGAGAAAGCGACGCAAGCAGTTTACGGCGTTCAGGCACTGGCAAATGACATCGAGGTGAAACCGCCAAGCGTGCACACCGATCCCGAAATTGCCCGCGACATCGTCCATGCCATGAAAGTCGATGTCACGGTGCCTGACGACCGGATCAAATCCCTCGTAAAGGATGGTTTCGTGACGCTCGAAGGAACGGTGGAATGGGACTTTCAGCGCAGGGGCGCCGAGTCCTGCGCACGCAACATAGCCGGTGTACGCAGCGTGGTGAATCACATAACCGTGAAGCCCCGGGTATCCGCGGCGCTGGTATCAACAAGAATCGAAGATGCGCTTCGCCGCAATGCGCAAGTGGACGCCCGCCGGATCACGGTCTCGGCGACGGACAGTACAGTTGACCTTTATGGCAGCGTCCGCTCCTGGTTTGAGCGGGAAGAAGCCGAGCGCGCCGCTTGGGCCGCCCCGGGCGTCGCCGAAGTGATCGATCACATTTCCATAGTTCCATAGCAAGGAGCCTTGCTATCACTTTAAACCTCAGCAAACAAGTCAGAAGGAGAGAAAATCATGTCACATGTTGCAGTCGAAAAGGTTGATGGGAAAAAAGCCGGGGCCGCTTCCATCTTTGATGAAATGAAGGCACTGTCGGAGCAAATTCGCCACCGCGCATTCCAGATCTTCGAGCGCCGCGGTGGCGGCGGTGGATTCGCGATGAACGACTGGGCCGACGCGGAGCGCGACCTGTTCCGGATTCCGGAGTCCGAACTCGTCGAGCAGGACGGAAAGTTCGAAGTCCGGGTGAGCGCGCCGGGATTCGACCCAGCCGACGTCCAGGTCACGGCATTGCCTGATGCTTTGATCGTCAAAGCCTCGTCCACCCACAAGCACGACAAGAGCGCAGGCAACGTACGTTTTTGTGAGTTCGGGCAGAAGACGCTGTTCCGCCGGTTTGACTTGCCGGAACCTATCGACCTTGATAAGGTGACGGCAAATCTTGATAAGGGCATGCTGCATCTAACGGCGCTCAAAGCAAAGCAAGAGCCTGCAAAGAATCAGCAAGCCATCGCAGCGTGAGCAGCCGATATACCGGTGCCGCGACTGGCGGCGCTCCGATACCAATTGCGGGCTGGTCTTGCTAATGAATTTCAGCCAGGTCGGCCCGGTTGATATTTTTGAGCCGAGCTCAGAGTTCAGCCCATTTATGCGACCCAATGATGAGGGTCGCACCTGTCGGCCCCACAGCTCACCGAGCACGAGAAGACGGTAACGTGCATTCTTGCGAATTCGGCGAGAAGAAGCTCCTTCGCCAGTCTAATCTCTCCGGGGCCATTGATGTTGACAAGGTGACTGCTCAGCCTCAAAAGCCCCGGGAGAAAAAGAGATGAAGCGCGGCGCCTCGGCGTAAAGGCAAACGCGAAGCTGAAAAGAGATGGGCGCAGTTCTCAAGCAGCCACTTCCGTGCGCGCTCCGCGTACGAGTCGATGCGTCCATG
>JANXQZ010000184.1 GCA_025353235.1 Bryobacterales bacterium | reverse complement strand
GAGAGCGCAAGCAGCTGGCAGCCCACATCGATATTTTCCCCACGCTCGCCGAGATTGCGGGCGCGTCCATCCCGCGGGGCGTAGGACCCGACGGCCGCAGTCTCGTGCCCTTGCTGCGAGACAACCAGGCGGACTGGCCGGACCGCAACATATTTACGCATGTGGGCAGGTGGGAATCAGGGCAAGCGTTGGCTTCAAAATATCTGCACTGCCGCGTTCGCAATACTCGGTTTTCCATGGTAAACAACCAGCCCGAGAAGGCGTGGGAGTTATACGATCTTGGCTTGGATCCTGGCGAAAAGCGAAACATCGCGAGCGAGCAAGGCCAAGTAGTGGCGCGTCTCGACGCGGCCTACGATGAGTGGTGGGCGAGCGTCCTCCCCATGCTTGAAAACGAGAACGCCGTTCCACCTCTCATCCAACCGTACAAGAAACTCTACTTCGAGCAATACGGTGGAGGCCCTGGCGTCGACCCTCGCGTCAGCATCCCAAAGATGTAGAATGGAACATCTTTAACGATTACTTAGGAGACGTTTCTCATGAGACTTACCCGCAGAGATGCATTCCGAGCTGCTGTCGCAGGCGCATCCGCCGCCCAGTTTGCTTTTGCCCAGTCCGTCCCCACCATTGCCGCTGGACCCTTCCAGGGATCGCGCGCATCTCTGAAAACCTATCAGGTTCCGGACTGGTTTCGGGATGCCAAGTTCGGCATCTGGGCGCACTGGGGGCCTCAGTCTGCAGCAGAGTACGGCGACTGGTACGCCCGCAACATGTACATGGAAGGAAGCAAACAGTACAAGTACCACTTGAGCAAGTACGGACACCCTTCCAAGTTCGGGTTCAAAGACATTATCCCGACTTGGAAGGCCGAGCAGTTTGACGCTGATCGCCTGATGTCGCTGTACAAGAAGGCTGGAGCCAAGTACTTCGTCAGCATGGGCGTGCATCACGACAATTTCGACATGTGGAACTCCAAGCTGAATAAGTGGAACGTCGTCAATATGGGCCCTAAGAAAGATGTGGTGGGCCTGTTTAAGAAAGCAGCACTGAAAAACGGAATGCGCTTCGGCGTCAGTGAACACCTCGCGGTCAGCTATAACTGGTTTCAAACGAGCCATGGCGCGGACAAGGAAGGCGAGTTCAAAGGCGTTCCTTATGACGGCGCCGACCCGAAATACGCGAGTCTCTATCACGAAACCCACGAAGCCCCGAAGAACCTCTGGTCCGAGGCTAACGTACCTGAGAAATGGAAAGAGCACTACTTCCTCCGCATTAAAGACCTGATCGACCAGTATCAGCCCGACCTCATGTACACCGACGGGCCGATTTTTTTCGAGGAATGGGGCTTGGCGTTAACGGCTCATCAGTACAACCAGAGCGCCAAGAGATCCGGCGGCAAAGTGGAAGGCGTGTGGGCCAACAAAGGCAAGAACGATTGCGTGCATGGGACATGTTTGCTCGATCTTGAGCGCGGCGTGGTAGACCGCATCTGGGACGATCCGTGGCAGACGGACACTTGCATCGGGCACTGGCACTACGACAAGGAAGTGACTTACAAATCGCCCAAGATTGTCGTCGACATGCTGGTGGACATTGTAAGTCGAAACGGCAATCTGCTGCTGAATTTTCCTTTGCCTTCGAGCGGAATGCTGGATCCCCAGGAACTCGCCATACTCGACTCCATTACGCACTGGATGGCCATTAACGGCGAGGCGATTTATGGCACCCGTCCGTGGAAAGCGTATGGCGATGGACCGGCGATTACCGCTGCGGCTCAGAATGCAAGAGGCTCGTCAGATCATCATCAGGCGGGCGCTTTCAACGAGCGTGATCGCAAGCCGTTCACTGCCAGCGACATTCGGTTCACGAAGAAGGGCGACGCGCTGTATGCCTTCGCGATGGGGAAACCCGAAGGGCAGGTGAGCATTCCGGTTCTCGCGCCGGGAGGGCAGCACAGCGTCGGCAAGGTCAGCAATGTCGAACTGCTGGGTGCCAAAGGCAAACTCACCTGGACGCAGACTGCGGATGGACTCAGCATTCAAGTTCCCTCTGAGGTGGCGGCGGAGCACGCCGTCGTGTTTAAGATCATGGGTGCCTGAGGGTGCCGCTGGTTCAACTCAGTAATCCTAAGAGCATGACGTGCGGAGCTATCTTTATTTTGATCGGCTGCTTGCTTCTGGCGCTGGATTGCGGCGCTCAGGGTCTGCGCCCCTCCGACCCAGTGGAACGCCCGCCCAAACCTGATCGCATGGGGGTGATCAACACCGGGCGCTACGATTACGGCGGGATGGGTCCGCCTGCTTCGCCTGCCATCGTGGAGGCCGCCGGGCGAGCTGTCGTCAAGCCCATGCCGGAAGGCCCGTTCGCGCCAACCTGGGACTCTCTTCAGAAGAATTATCGAACACCCTCCTGGTTCGAAGATGCCAAGTTCGGCATCTTCATGCATTGGGGCGTATTTTCAGTAGCGGCCCACCACAACGAGTGGTACGAAAAGCATATGTATGGCGCTGAAGCTCAGTGGCATGCGGAGAATTTCGGCCCTCAGGAAAAGTTTGGCTATAAAGATCTGATCCCGCAGTTCACCGCCGCAAAATGGGATCCGGACGCCTGGGCCGCGCTGTTCAGAAAGGCTGGCGCGCATATAGTGATGGCCATGGGGCAGCACCACGACAATTTCGCGCTTTGGGACAGCGACGTCACGCCATTCAACGCGAAGAAGATGGGGCCGCACCGAGATCTGGTGGGCGATCTGGCTGCAGCGGTGCGCAAGCAAGGGCTCAAGCTTGCGATTTCGAACCATGGCGTGGAGAACTTCACTTTCATTGCGCCCACGCACGAGTTGAGAGAGCGTCTGCAGACCGCTGGCGTTGACTTGTTCGACCCCGCTTGGGCTTCGTTCTACAACGTCGCCGACCGAGGCGATGCCGCGCTGATCCGCTTCCTCGCAGATTGGGTGAACCGCAACTTCGAGCTGATCGATAAATACCGGCCAGATATGTTGTGGTTCGATAACGGGGCCAATCTCCGCCTCCTTGACCCGCTCAAGCTGCGCATCGCGGCCTACTATTACAACCGCGCCCGGCAGTGGGGCAAGGAAGTTTCGCTCGGTACGAAATTCAACGCGTACGCCCCCAACAATGATGACACCAAACAAATAGGATCGATCGTCGATTTCGAAAAAGTCGGCGTCCGCTCGCCCGCCGAGATTCGCTCTGGCCCATGGATGGTGGATGATGCGATTGGCAGCAACAGTTGGGGCTACATCGAGGGTTTGCGCGTGGCCACGGCAGAGACGATCGTCGGCAGGCTGATCGACACCGTCAGCAAAGGTGGTCTCTATATGTTGAATATCTCGCCCATGGCCGACGGTGTCATTCCCCAGAATCAACAGGAAGTTCTGCTGAAAATCGGTGCTTGGCTCGACATGAACGGCGCTGCGATCTACGGCACGCGCCCGTGGGTGAAATGCATGGAGAACGGCGCTCCTGCCTGGCATTTCACCACTGCGGGGGAGACGCTCTACGCCATCGCCTCGGCCTGGCCCGGCCCCGAAGCCGTTATTGAGTCTCTCGGCACCGGCAAGGTGAATGGAAAGGTCGACAGGGTTTCTCTCCTGGGAAGCGCTGGCGCGCTCGATTTTACGCAGGACGAGCAGGGCTTGACAATTAAGCTTCCCGCGAAGCATTCGGGCAGTATCGCTTGGTCATTCAAGATCACTGGCCTGAAAAACGGCGTCCCTTAATCTCCGCCGAAAGCTCTGCTATCTTGCAGAACCGGATCTGCTGTTAAGCTAGGCTGGTGATGATTTCCCGCCTTCTAAGCAGCGCCTTCGCCATCAGTATGATGATTGGCTTCAATCCGGCAATGGCCCAAGCTCAGGCCGTGACCGCGCCCGCGCGCCGCCGGACCCCGCCCACCCGCGATCCCCACACGCCCGGTTATGTCACGGCGAAAGACTTGCCTGACGGCGCCAACGCTCCCGCCAAGGAAGACGGAAATTTCATCCTTGGCCCTACCCACGACCCCGCACCTGAGATGACCGTGCAGGAAGGCGTGCCGCAAGGAACGGTCTCTACCTTCACCATGGAATCTACCGATAGCAAGATCTATCCCGGCATTGCGCGAGAGCCCAACACCTATGGCGCCACAGATCCCGCCGACCCCGCGAAGATGGTAGTCACCACCAGCCACCCAGCTCCCTACACTCGCAAAGTAGCCGTGTATGTCCCCAAACAGTACGTCCCTGGCACGGAGGCACCCTTCATCGTCGGGGCGGACGGACCTGATAAGGCATTGTTCACGGCCCTGGACAATTTGATCGCCCAGCATCGGGTGCCCGCGATGATTGCCATCTCCATTAGCAACGGGAGCGGGGATGCCCAGGGAAGCGAGCGCGGTCTGGAATATGACACGATGTCAGGCCTGTATGCGGAG
>JANXQZ010000180.1 GCA_025353235.1 Bryobacterales bacterium | reverse complement strand
GAGCAGCGCGTGTCCATTGAATACCTGGCACCGCGCTTCAACAATCTGGAAGGGCAGAATATTACCTATTCAATTCTCTATGACAACACGCGCGACGTTCGCACGTTTTCGTCGAAGCGGGAGGAAGCCTCAGTCCAGATTTCGCGGCAGCTTTCCAAGGCCACCACGGGGCTGTTCCGGTTCACCTACCGCCGGGTGAGCACCAGCAACGTGATCATTCCGTCGCTGCTCGTACCACAGCTTCTGCAGCCGGTTAGGCTTGGTTTGCTATCGGCGAACCTGGTTCAGGACCGGCGCGACGATCCTACCGATGCGCATCGCGGAGTTTACAACACGGTCGACATTGGGCTGGCCTCCAGCATTTTCGGATCACAGCGGAACTTCGCTCGAGGGCTGGGCAGGAACGCTACTTATCATCGAATCGGGAAGAAGAAGTATGTGTTTGCGAGACAGACGCAGTTTGGCGTGATCGTGCCCTATAGTCCGCCTTCCGGGGTCGCGGCGGCTGATTCGGTTCCGTTGCCGGAGCGCTTCTTCGGAGGAGGCGCGAATACCCATCGAGGGTTCCCTTATAACCAGGCTGGTCCGCGTGATATTGGTACGCCTGCGGGTCCGGGCGGCATTTTCAGCCAGCCGACCGGCTTTCCGTTAGGAGGCAACGCGCTGTTCTTTAATACGCTGGAATTTCGCTTTCCATTGATTGGATCGAACATTGGTGGCGTGCTTTTTCATGATGCCGGGAATGTGTTCCGAAGCTTCAGCGATGTTTCGTTCCGATCGTCGCAGAAGAACTTGCAGGATTTCAATTATATGGTGCATGCGGCTGGATTCGGAGTGCGGTACAAGACGCCGATTGGTCCCGTGCGGGTGGACTTGGCGTACAGCATTAATCCGCCGAGTTATGTCGGATTTGCAGGCACGCAGTTGCAACTGCTCGCATGTGACCCCGCCAAGCCTGCAACGGGAGTGTGCGTGGGGACGAAGCAAAATATCAGCCACTTTCAGTTTTCCTTTTCGATAGGACAGGCATTCTGATGCTGGGGACCGCCGCACTGATTCTGAGCAATAGCATTCTGATGCCGAGTACAAACATTCCAATTCTCATGCTGAGGACAACCATTCTGATGCTGAGGCAACTTGCCTTGTGGGGCAGGCAATCTTGCCTGCGGGCACGCTTTCCAGCGTGTCCAGCCGGCTGGAAAGGCGGCTGCAGCCAGGATTGGCTGCCCCACAAAGCACCCTTGTCTCCTCTATGTATATGCGTTTATTTTCTTTTGCTTTCATCCGCATCGGCCGTCATCATTGACCGGATCGCCGTCATCGTAAACACCCACGCCATTAAAGACACCGACATCCAGCGCGACATCCGCCTCACCGATTTCCTCAACGGCGATCCATTCAGCCCAAGCGAACCAGAGCGCAAGAAAGCGGCGCAACGTCTCATCGACCAACAAATCATTCATCGAGAAGTGGAACTCGGAAACTACAGCCAAGCCACGCCAACCGAGCTCAACAACTTCCTCAGCAGCATCCAAAAACAAAGATTCGGAGGCGCGGTCGCTTATGGCGAAGCTCTCAGCACCTACAAACTGACGGACGAAGAAGTGCGCACCCAACTAAACTGGCAAATCACCGTCTTGCATTTCATCGAACAGCGATTCCGTCCGGCAGTAATCGTCTCCGACGAAGAGATTGCCAAGTACGCCAAGACCCACCCGCAACCCCGCGACCAAATTCAGGAGACGCTCATTGGCATGCGAGTCAACGATGCATTTGAATCCTGGATCAACAACGCGCGCAAGCGGGCCCAAATCGAATACCGCGAAGCAGGCTTGCAATGAGCAGACGAAATCGAATCCTCACCACCGTTGCGCTGTCCCTGGCCGGTCTTCTATTGATAGCCATCATCACGGGAATTCTCACCGTGCGGAGCAGCTGGTTTCATAACTACGTGCGCGAGAAAATCATAGCCACCACGGAAGAATCCACAGGCGGCAAAGTGAACATCGGCGCGTTCGACTTTGACTGGACCCACATGCGCGCCACCCTGCGCAACTTCGTCTTGCATGGAACCGAGCCAGCCACCCAAGCACCCTTGTTTCAGGCCAGCCTGATCCAGGTGGATCTCAAGCTGCTCTCGGGATTGAAACAGGTGGTCGATATTGCAGCGCTCACGGTGGACCGCCCCCAAGCCAACCTGATCGTCTATCCCGACGGCCGCACCAACGTCCCCGAACCCAAGGTGAAAAAGCCGTCAGATACATCGGCGCTCCAGACTATCGTTGACCTCAAGATTGGACGCTTCAATCTTACGGACGGCCTGATCGCCGTCAACGCGCAGAAGGCCAATTTCAATGCCAAGGGCGAAAATCTGCGTGCCCAGCTTTCATATAACATGCTGCATCCGAGCTACAAGGGCCAACTGGCGATCAATCCTCTCTATCTCGCGTCCGGCAAAAATGCGCCGGTGAATCTCAACGTGAACCTCCCAGTGGTTCTTGAAAAGGATCGAATTCAACTAACTGACGCGAAGATCACTACACCCCTGTCGCAAATCTTGATCAATGGCGCCGTGGAGCATCTCGCTTCGCCACGAACCTCCGCGCATGTGAACGCCCGCATCGGTCTCGACGATATTCGCAAGTTGGCTGACATGCAGCTCCCGCTTCAGTCCGGCAAAGGATTGCCGAACGCAGTAGACGCTGACGTGTCCGTAAACATGGACGAGAACACGATTAAGATTTCGACGGCGAGAGTTGGGCTTGGGCAGTCGAACATCGAAGCCTCTGGCACGCTGAAGGACCCATCCGGACAGAGCGCTGTGCAGTTCAACAGCTCACTTGCGCTTGGCGAACTCGGAAAGCTCTTCAACGTCGCAGCCCAGCCTGCGGGCGTGCTCCTGGCTTCTGGGACCGCCAAACTCACAGGCCAATCCGAGTATCTTCTAGCAGCAAACCTGCGCGGAAATAACTTAGCCTTCCGCAACGGCACCCAGCAATTCAGCAACATCAGTATCACTGGCGGACTGAAAGCCGACCCCAAGCGAATCGAACTAAATGCGTTCAAGCTGCACGCCCTCGGCGGCGAAGTGACAGGCAATGCCGACCTCGAAGAAATGGCCCGCTTCCATTTCAACGGGAATCTCCACGATTTCAACACCCGCACGCTGGCGCACACGTTCGCCGATCAGGATCTCCCCTATGAGGGCGTCATTTCAGGTCCGGTAAAAGCCAGCGGCGACATCAAAGCTCCAGGCACCAAGAGCATCCGAGCCGACGTGCACTTGGCCATCGCCCCGGGTTCTCGCGGAGTGCCCGTGTCCGGCAAGCTCAATGCCGATTAC
>JANXQZ010000143.1 GCA_025353235.1 Bryobacterales bacterium | reverse complement strand
AAGCAGCGGGTGCAGCCGCTCGAAGGCGAGGACCTGATGCATGCGGTTGCTCGCGGTGCGGCCTACTACGGCATGTCGCGCCAAGGGAAGGGCGTGCGGATTCGAGGTGGCGTGCCGCGCACATATTATGTAGGCATCGAGTCCGCGATGCCCGCCGTGCCGGGAATGGCCGCTCCCTTAAAGGCGCTAACGGTCGCCCCCTTTGGCATGGAAGAGGGAACCGACTTGCGTTTGCCGGAGCGGGAATTCGGCGTGGTGGTAGGTGAGCCGGCCGAGTTCCGCTTCTTCAACTCGGCTACTCGCAAGAATGACGCGCCGGGGACGATGATCGAAGATGTCGGCCACGATCTGGATGAATTGTCTCCGGTGGAGGTTACGCTTCCCGGCACCTCCGGCGAATTTGTTCCGGTCACGCTGGAGACGATGGTCACGGAGACCGGGTTGTTGCAGCTCTGGTGCGTTGCGCGCGATGGCCGTCGATGGAAGTTGGAGTTCAACGTGCGTGAGCGGGTTACGCAACCTCAATGAACATCGGCATCGACCTGGGCACCACCAACTCAGCGCTTGCCTTTATTCAACCCTCTTCGGGCGATCTTGCTGATTATCCCGCTATTCAAATTTTCGAAATTCCGCAGTTCGTAGGACCGGGGCAGCTCGAACCTAGGCGCACGCTCCCCTCGTTCTTATTCCTTGGGCCGGATCAGAATTACGTGGGCACGTATGCTCGCGAACAAGGCGCGCTGGTTCCGACGAAGCTGGTTCACTCGGTCAAGTCATGGCTCTCGAATCCCGAAGTGGATCGCACGGCCAAGATACTTCCTTGGGAAGCGCAGGAAGGCGGACGAGTGCTGTCGCCCATCGAAGTATCGGGCATGTACTTGGCGCATATTCGCGATGCCTGGAATCAGGCTCACCCGGATCTGCCTCTTGCAGACCAGGAAATTGTCTTAACAGTCCCGGCCTCCTTCGACGAAGAGGCGCGTGAGTTGACGGTGATGGCGGCCAAGGAAGCGGGGCTCGAAAAGCTCACGTTGATTGAGGAGCCCGCTGCAGCTTTTTACTCGTGGATTGCGAACCACCTCGCGCAATCGCAGAAGAGCTTGTTCGATGGCATGCTGGTGTTAATCTGCGATGTCGGCGGCGGCACCAGCGACTTCACCCTCATTCGGGTTAACAGGCAGGGCGACCGCGTCGAGTTCACGCGTACCGCTGTCGGCAAGCACCTGCTTTTGGGTGGGGACAATTTGGATCTGACGCTGGCCTGGCTGGTGGAAGCGAAGATTGGATCCCAGCTTTCCATTCGGCAGCGGAGCGGATTGCGGCGTCAATGCGCAGCGGCGAAGGAACGCATGCTGGCAGATCCGAACTTGAAGCGGGTGGAGATCACGGTTCTGGGCGGAGGCTCATCGCTGATTGGCGGCACCTTGCGAACCGAGATCACGCGCGAAGAGGCGCTGGAGCTCACGCTGGAAGGCTTTCTCCCTTTTTGCGATCTTCAAGACAAGCCCAAAGAGGAGAAGCGCAGCCTATTTCGCGAGTTGGGATTGCCCTATGTTTCAGACCCTGCGGTGACGCGGCATTTGGCAGCGTTTCTGAATTCCAACGACAACGCCAGGCCCGACGCCATCCTCTTCAATGGCGGCTTCTTTATTCCCGACCTCTGTCAGCAGCGCGTAGCGGATGTGTTGGAACGCTGGTTTGGACATCGCCCGATCGTGTTCGAGAACCGCGACCTCGATCTCGCTGTAGCGGTCGGCGCGGCATACTATTCTTACGTCCGTTCCACCGGCGCAGGGCTATTGGTAAGGGGCGGGCTGCCACGCTCTTATTACATTGGTATTGGAGAAAACGAGGCCGTGTGCCTGATTCCGCGCGGCTCGGAGGAAGGCTCCACGGTGGAACTCGACAGCCAGGATCTGCACTTGGTGGCGAACAAGCCAGTTTCGTTCCGGCTGTTTAGTTCCCTCTCGCGAGTAGACGATTTGGTTGGGCACGCCTTGCCCGCCCCTGAAATTGAAGACCTTCATCTGCATGCTCCCCTTGATGCCGTGATCCGCTTCGGCAAGCAGGGCGAGCGACTGGTTCCCATCAAACTGCGGGCGCATCTCACGGCGCTCGGCACTCTGGAGCTGTGGGCGGATTCGAAGATTACGGAGCATCGCTGGCGGCTGCAGTTCGAACTGCGCAAGCAGGCCGCCGCTAAGTCCTCACGCCCCGCCGCGGTCGTGAGTGACGAAGCTCTCATAAAGGCGGAAGCGCTGATCGATGCCGCGTTCAAGAGCGGAACCGCTTCGCCGGAGGAACTCCCGTCACGGCTGGAGCAGACCATTGGCCTGGGACGCAACTCCTGGCCGCTCACCACCATTCGCAAGCTGGCCGATCGCATGGTGGAACTGGGCGATGGCCGCCGCAAGTCGCCCGCGCTCGAATCACGCTGGCTGAATCTCTGCGGCTTGTGCCTGCGACCTGGCTTCGGTTTTCCAGGTGACGAGTTTCGCATCGAGCAGGCCCGCCGCGTGTACGCCTCCGGCCTCGCGTTTGCAAATCAAGTGGAGAACGAGGTTCAGTGGTGGATCTTCTGGGGCCGCGTCGCGGGCGGGCTGAATAAGAATCAGCAGGGCGACATTTTCCAGCGTCTCTCGGCAAACCTGCTTCCGCGCGGAGCCAAGAAGCCGCAGCGTGTGAACGTCAGCCTGATGCGCGAAATGTGGCGGACTGCGGCAACTCTGGAACTGCTTCCCATTCAGATCAAGACCCAACTGGGCGATGCCTTGCTCGCTCGCGTAAAAGCCGGGGAAATGCGCGATACGGGTCTGTGGTGCCTCTCGCGCATCGGCGCGCGCAAGTTGTTCTATGGGCCAACGAATCAGGTGATCCCCGTCTCTACGGCAACACGTTGGTTGGAGGCCTTGGCGAAGGTTGCCAATGCAGCCGATGCCCTGGTAGCGATTGCGCGTCACACGGGAGATGCCTCTCGCGACATTGCGCCCGCGACTCTGAATATCGTACGGAATGCTATTCCAGAGTCGATGATTCCGGCTCTCGAAGGCGAAGAGCGTGAGGATCTCGGCAAGATCTTCGGCGAGGAATTGCCGTCGGGCCTGGTGACGGCCACGCCGTGACCGAAGAGTCGATCCTCGCTAACGTAAGACGTTATGCGCGCGGGATCGGGGATGATTGTGCCGTGCTCAAGCCACCTACTGCCAAGCAGGACATGCTGCTGACGACTGATTTCACGATTGAAGATGTCCATTTCACGCGCGACTGGAGCGCTGAGCGGGTTGGCCACAAAGCTGTCGCGCGAAGCCTGAGCGATATCGCTGCCATGGGCGGACGCCCGCTGTATTGCCTGGTGTCCATCGCTCTTGCTCCGTGGGTGGACCAGACATGGCTGAACGGCTTCTATAGCGCGGCCAACGATTTGCTGCAGACCACCAAAGCATGGATTGCCGGGGGTGATATCTCGCACGCCCGTCAGTTGGTGGTGAGTATCACGATTTGCGGCGCGGCACTCAAGGGCAAGGCGTTGCTGCGATCCGGCGCTCGGCAGGGGGATTTGATTTATGTTTCGGCTCCGCTTGGAGGATGGAAGATCAAGACCGTGATTGAGCCTCGGCTAGATCTTGGACGAAAGCTGGTTGGCAAGGCGTCTGCGTGCATGGATATTACAGACGGGCTCGCGCTCGATCTCCATAAATTAGGCCTGATGTCTAACGTTGGGGCCGCTCTCGAAGAAGTGCCGCTGCTGCCCGGCGCGACGCTTGATCAAGCTCTGTACGATGGCGAGGACTACGAATTGCTCTACGCGGTTCCATCTGCTGTGCGCGTACCCGGCATTCGAATCGGCGTTATCACCAGCGGGCCCGCCGGAGTGGTGAACTATGAAGGAAAGCCCCTTGAGCCGAAAGGATATGACCACCTCCTCCACCGTTCTTGATCTGATCGATGCGTTCCGGCGCTCCAAAACAATGTTCGCCGCAGTCGAGCTGGGTATCTTCGATGGCAAGCGTCTGACGGAATGCAGGGAATTGGGGCGACTGCTGGAAGCGTGCGTTGCACTGGGTCTCCTCGAAAAGCGGGCCGGCGAATACGTCAACAGCCCGGAAGCCGACCGGCTACTGCGATCGGACAGCCCGGACAGCATGACTGGCTATATTCGCTACTCGAACCGGGTTCTCTACCCGATGTGGGCGCATCTCGAAGACGCAGTTCGGGAAGGCACGCATCGCTGGAAGCAGACTTTTGATCTCGAAGGCCCGCTATTCTCGCACTTCTTCCGGACCGAAGAGCACATGCGGGAATTCCTGCAGGGCATGCACGGCTTCGGGCAGCTTAG
>JANXQZ010000138.1 GCA_025353235.1 Bryobacterales bacterium | reverse complement strand
GCGCGCGCGCCCTCTCGAACGATTGATCCAGCCGGGCCGAGAACAGAGGGCGCGATGGGCTCTCGCCATAGGCTTCCAACTCGGTCGTCTCATCGCCCAAATCGCTCAGCGCCAAAAAACCCTCGGCGGGTGGAATCGCGAGCATCCGGATGGCGGAGTAGAGGTTGGCGGCGGAGAAGCTGAAGGCCGAAACCTTGATGCCTGCTTCGGCGAAGAGCGTGGCATATTCGTCGATCACGCCGCGGCGGCTGATTCCCACCAGAACCGACCTGGTTTTCTCGATGCGCGCGAAATCGTAGGTGACGTCTTCGTCGGGATAGGGGTGCAGGGAATCGATTTGAAACTTGAGCGCCGCCGAAAGATCTTTATCCGCAACTCCGGGCATTTGCAACTGGCGCACGATCACCACCTCGCGCGGAAGCAGAACGTGAGCGGCGATGTGGCGCTGGCCCAGCTTGCGGATAAAGCGCATGTAGACATCGCCCCACTCGGCTGCGGGCTGTTCCCGGAAACGATGGATGGTGAGCGAACCGAGGATGCTGACTCCGCTTGGCCTGACGCGGGCGACCGTTGCCATCAAGTCATGAGTGCCTATCTCAATACCTACGCCCGTTCCGATTGCGAGCCACTTTTTTAAGGGCTGCTTCGGCGATGCAGCGGAGGGAGTTTCGGTGACGGGCGCGGTTTCTGTAGGCGTCATTGAGTGGAGAACGCACTGTCGTCCCAGCGCAGAATGTGGTACGGCGGATTGTATTCGAGACCGAGGAAACGAACCATTGCCGCTACCGATTTGCGAACGTCGGAAAGCTGGCCGTCAGGCATTCGGAGACGAGCGGTGGCACGCAGTACGCAGATCGGGCTGGCGGTGAGGCCGAGCCTGCCGAAGCCGGGGCTGCCATCGTTGAAGGGGCCTAATTCGTCCATGGATTTTACTGGTTGGGCTTGCCTGCGGGCGACGATTCCGGCCACGGCACCGGGACTCACGCCCAAGGCTCGCATGAGGGCTGGCGCGGTGGTATTCACGTCGAAGCCGCCTACTGCTCCATACACGGATAGGCAATCCTTGAGCCCTGCCACAGAGAACAGGCGGCCTTGATTGTCCCTCTCGTACCTGCCATGAAATAGGTCCGGCGTCATGCCCCTTACCAGCAATAATTCCTCGATCTCTTCAAAAGACGCGTGGCGCGCTCGAAAAGACGGCTTTAGGGAGAGATAATGCTGATCGAATTGGGTGAACGCGTCTCCGGGGGCGGCGGTCCGCCAGTCGATGATGCCTTGAGTGATGAGTTGCGCTTGGTCCGGCTGCCCTCCGACTGCGAGCACCGTGGCTAGCAAGTCTTGCGGGGACGCACGATTGATGGAGAGTCTGGCGGTCTCTGGGATGATCTCGACCGTGGCTTCGCCGGAGGGGTACTGGAAGCGGATGAGGGGCATGGGCGCGGAGAAATATTTGCCTCCCCATTGGATGTGGAGGAGGGCGCGGTCTATGGACGCGGAGGCGAGATAGTAGCAGCGGAGGGAGTCGACTCCGGTGGCGGTGCGCTCGGTCTCTCCGCGAACGGTGTTGGCGACGGTGAAGGCGATGGTGGCGAGCGCGGCGGATAGCCAAAGGACGGCTAGTAGCGCGCTCCCTCTTTCAGCAAGGGACACCGCTCCCTTACGGTCACGGCTCGGTAAGACCCGATGCAGCGAAGCGCGATTCGGTAGACTGAGCCGTGACCGTAAGGGAGCGGGCTTTTCAGAAGTCATAGCGCTCCAGCGGCAGGCGCGTGACATGCACCGGAATCGTCAACGTCTGGAGTTGCAGGCGCGCGTTATCCGGGAGCAGGGGGGCCATCTCCACTCGAATCGCGTTCGGCAGAAACGGCTTGTTCCAGCGCAGCACCCAGCGGGATAGCTCGGGCGGTGGCAGCGGCTCGCGATAGGACAGGCGGCAGTACGCCAGCTTGTCGGCCAGCACGAATGACATGGGCCCAATCGGAACGGGACGAAATACGCCGCCGCCGCTGCAGGAGGCCCCGGCGGATCTAGGTCCGGTGTAGGGCGACTCGTTGACCACTAGCCGAACGCCAATATTATCCTCGCCGGGTATCACCTGATATTCGAGGATGGTCGGGTAGCCCCGCGCGCCTTCCTGCATCGAGTAGCTGGAGGCGAAGCGCATGGTTTCCACCTCTCCCTGGAAAAACGCAATCTTCGCGGGAGGACCGTCGCCGTCGGCCGAGCAAATCGCGGTGATCGGCATGATTCCGGCCACTTCTTCTTCGAGGATGCGCTCGACGCTTACTACTTTGCGGTTGCCCATGAGTCGATCGTTGGAGCGGTCCATTGCGTTAAGGCCGACCCGCATGGCAAAGAGCAAGCCCACCGAGAGCAGCGCGACCAGCG
>JANXQZ010000137.1 GCA_025353235.1 Bryobacterales bacterium | reverse complement strand
CTTACCGTCTTGCGCTAACTCCGCCCTGCGCTTGCCGACCACAAACACGCGGTGTCCCCGAATGGTTGAGTTGTTTGGAAGATCGAGGTTGTCGTTCACGAATAGAGCCGGATCCACATCATGAACCAACGGCATATAAGTAGCGGATTCACTCACTTCGTAAGTGCATGCGTTCTGAAGGTTGGTCGTATTCACCTGCAAGACAGCCTGTGTCGCCGTAACCGAAGAGATCTGGACGGTTGTGGTGGCGTAGACGCTGGCCGGACAAGCTAGCGCCGATAGCAACAGCGCTTGAATCACGGTCTTCATTAAAAAACCGATGCTGCGCCGCTCCTCGATTGAGGCAGTATGATGCATTCGAATGGTTCCTTCCCCCGGAGAGTGCACGTTGTTCGCACCCGGCCAACTATGATCTATCCAACAGGTAAATGCTATTCTCGCATGCTCTGCGGACGTTGGCTAGTACGATCATTTGGTATGTCAGTAAGTACCAAGCGGCACAACACTTAGACCTTACAGAACAGCGCACTGCAAAGGTTAATGAGAGAATACTAAATAGTGCCCGCGAGCCGGGATTTTGCTCCCTGCTTTCCCAACAACCCGTTCAGTCTCCGGGCCGCAAGCGAAAGTGGCCCGCCTCGCCGCTCTGTTGCAGGAGCTTCGCCACCAGCGCCGTCCAACCGGTCTGGTGGCTCGCGCCCAACCCTTTTCCCGTGTCGCCGTGAAAGTATTCGTAGAAAGGAACGTAATCCTTGAAATTGGGGTCGGTCTGGAACTGCTCTGCTTCCCCGAAAACGGGCCTTCGACCGTCACCGTCCTTTAGGAAAATTCCGGAGAGCCGCTGAGAGATGGCCGTCGCAACCTCGCTCAGATTCATCTGATTCCCCGATCCGGTTGGAAAGTCGACCTTGAAGTCATCCCCGTAATAGTGGTGGTAGCGCTGCAGGGATTCGATCATCAGATAGTTGATCGGAAACCACACCGGTCCGCGCCAGTTCGAGTTTCCTCCGAACAGCCCGGATGTCGATTCGGCAGGCTCGTAATCTACTCGGTGCTCTTCGCCATTTGCGGGAAGGATGAAGGGATGCGCGGCATGATATTTGGATACCGACCGGATCCCGTGCGGCGATAGAAACTCGTTCTCATCGAGCATTCTTTCCAGGAGCCTTCTTAGTTTGTCGCGATGCACGATGGAGAGCAGCCTCCGCTCATCGAGACCCTGCCTGGTAATGGATTCGATGTTGCAGCACAAATCCGGCCGATGCTCCACGAACCACTGCATACGTTTTTTGAACCCGGGAAGCCGGTCGATATCGGCCTGTTCGAGCGTGGTTACCGCGAAAATCGGGATCAAGCCCACGATCGAGCGTACGCGCAGCGGAAGTTTTGCGCCATCCGGCAGCAGCAGCTGATCATAATAGAAGCGGTCCTGATCGTCCCATAGACCTCCGGCTCCCACCTTATTGATGGCGCTGGCTATGTAGAGAAAGTGTTCAAAGAACTTGCTGGCAATATCTTCGTACGCGGAGTCGTGGGGCGCAAGCTCCATCGCGATTTTCATCATAATCAGGCTGTAGCTGGCCATCCAGGCCGTGCCGTCGGCCTGTTCAATGTAGCCGCCCGTGGGCAGCGGCTTGCTTCGGTCGAATACGCCGATGTTATCCAGCCCGAGGAAGCCGCCCTCAAAGATGTTGTTGCCCTGCGAATCCTTGCGGTTCACCCACCAGGTGAAGTTCATTAAAAGCTTGTGGAACGCCGCCTCGAGAAACTCATAGTCGGGCGTTCCCTGCAATTTCCAATCGATCTTAAAAACCCGCCAGCAAGCCCATGCGTGCACCGGCGGATTGACGTCGCTGAACTCCCATTCGTAAGCGGGAATCTGGCCGTTCGGCGCCATGTACCATTCGCGCAGAAAAAGCCCGAGTTGGCTTTTTGCGTAATCTGGGTCCACTAGAGCGAACGGAATCATGTGAAACGCCAAGTCCCAGGCCGCGAACCATGGATACTCCCACTTATCCGGAATTGAGAGTACGTCGTCGTTATGAAGATGCTCCCAGGCCCGGTCGCGCCCTAGCCTGCGCTCGGGCGGAGGCGGCGGATACGCTGGGTCGCCCTTCAGCCATTGATGCACGATGAAATGGTAAAACTGCTTGCTCCAGAGCAATCCTGCGAACGCCTGCCGCTGCACGTTGCGACCGTCTTCGCTGAGGTGCGGAGCGAACGAGTAGAAATCGTCGGCTTCGGCGATGCGCGCGGCAAAGGTGGGGTCGAACTCATCGAGCGACGTCTCCCCTCCGGGATGCAGCCGGAGCTTGATCACCTTCGATTCGCCGGGAGCGAGCGTGGCCAGATACCAACCGCATGCCTTGGTTCCGGCCGCAGCGGGGTTGACAGCCTCCTGCCGGCCCTGAATCACGTACTCGTGGAATGCATCCTTATAAAAGGGGGTTGGACTGGGAGAATCGAAAAGCCGTTCGGTGTTGGTGTGATTATCCGTGAATAGCAGCGGGGGACTTTCATCCAGCCACAGGCGGATGCATCCCAGCGAGTCTTCACGGATCTCGATGTTCGATTCGTCGATGCGCTTCAGTTCGGGCTTCGGCACTCCGTAACCCGGCGACCAGGTGTTGCGGAACCACACGCTGGGGAGCAGATGTAGCGGTGCAGGCGAAGGACCTCGATTCGTGGCCGTGATGCGGATCAGGATATCGTTCACGTCCGCCTTGGCGTACTCGACGAACACGTCGAAGTAGCGGTTTTCATGGAAGATGCCGGTATCCGCAAGTTCGAATTCCCCCATGTGGCGCGAGCGTTCCGCGCTGTTCCGTACGAGCGCGTCGTAGGGGAACTCAGTCTGGGGGTACTTGTACAGGTACTTCATGTACGAGTGAGTGGGAGTGGAGTCAAGGTAGTAGTAGTACTCTTTGACATCTTCTCCATGGTTCCCTTCGGGACCCGTTAAACCGAACAGGCGCTCCTTCAGGATCTTGTCGCGACCGTTCCAGAGCGCCAACGCGAAGCAGAGGCGCTGATGGTTATCGCAGATTCCGGCGATGCCGTCCTCCGTCCAGCGATAGGCGCGGGAGCGGGATTGATCGTGAGTGAAATATTCCCAGGCGTGTCCATCCGCGCTGTAATCTTCGCGCGGATTCCCCCAGGAGCGCTCGGCCATGTAGGGTCCCCAGCGCTTCCAGTGTTTCTCTTTGCGGGCTGCTTCTTCCAGGCGTGTGCGTTCGGCGGACATGCACTTCTATGGAAGCACAGTTGCGAACAGCGTAGTCTGCGTCGGTCATACAGAGGCAACTGGCATTGCGCTCGTGCGCACAGCCTCGACAACTTCGATGAACCGCTGGATCTGAATCGGCTTGGTCGTATACCCGTCCATGCCGGCCTGCAAGCATCGGTTCTCATCGCCAGACATGGCATTCGCGGTAGCGGCGATGATTATTTGATGCCTGCCCGTCAGCTTCTCTTTTTCTCGTATGATGGCCGTGGCTTCCCAGCCGTCAAGTTCTGGCATTTGCACATCCATCAGAACCACGTCTATCTGTTCGGTGTCGAGAATCGCCAAAGCCTCGCGTCCGTTCCAGGCCGCAAGCACCGTGTGCCCGCGCTTTTCGAGCATGCGCCTGGCAAGCTGCTGGTTCACGGCATGGTCCTCGGCGACCAGGATCCGGAGCGCTCGCTCTGGAACGGAGTCAAGCCTGCGATGCGAGTTCCGCTTGGCGGCTACGCTGACCCCGAGCGCGGCGGCCAAGGCGCGGTGGAGAGCTTTGCGCTGAACGGGCTTCGACAACTGGTCCGCGA
>JANXQZ010000247.1 GCA_025353235.1 Bryobacterales bacterium | reverse complement strand
GCCTGTTTCTGGGTGATCAACTTCTTTCTGGCCTTTTCCAGTGCAACCAGCCGGTCTCGCCTCGGCTTGCGTCATCAGCAGCTGTCCTTTGTTTTCCACCCTCCAGAATCGAGGTTGTCAATAGGACATTTCTACTTTGCTCAAATAGGACATTCTCACTTTGCTGCGACAGGGGGGCATACACCTAATAGGCGGCAATTGACCCTGCGATTCATTTCTAAACACCTGTGGCTGCAACCATTAAAGGGACGCCAATGGGTGATGTGCGCCTCGGTTGAGATAGTGGCATCGGCACGTACATATTTTCGAGGTTTTCGTCGCGATTTCCGGCAAAGGTGGCGGGCCGATTGCCAATCGGCCGCAGGTTAACAACCTGCCCTACAGCGAACGGAAGACGGGGGGCTTGAAACAGAGGTTGTACGGGGAGTGAAACGATACACTAGTTTGTGGCCACCAGCGATCCGCTGTTCGAAACAGCCATGCCCGATTGCGAACTGCAGGCTCGCGGCAAGGTGCGCGATATCTACAACGCCGGCGACCGTCTCGTCATCGTAGCCACCGATCGTCTTTCGGCCTTCGATTACATCCTGCCCACTCCGATCCCCGACAAGGGCCGCGTCCTCACGCAAACGACTCTCTTCTGGCTTGGCCTTCTTCGCGATCTTGTGCCGAACCATCTCATCACGGATAGAGTGGACGAGTATCCCGAACCGTTTCCCCGCTACCGCGACCAGTTAGAAGGACGCTCAATGCTGGTGCATCGCGCCAAGATGATCGATATCGAGTGCGTCGCGCGCGGGTACGTCTCTGGCTCCGGCTGGAAAGATTATCAGCGGACCCAGGCTATCTGCGGCATCCCTCTGCCAAGCGGTCTGCAGGAGAGCGATAAGCTTTCCGAGCCGCTGTTCACACCGGCCAGCAAGGCCCAAAGCGGCCACGATGAGAATATCCCGTTCGAAGCGGTAGCGGAGCGGATCGGTAGCGCGCTCGCCCAGCGCTTGCGGACCCTGACCCTCGCGATTTATTCCCGCGCTTTCGAGTACGCAGAATCGCGCGGCATCATCCTGGCGGACACCAAGTTTGAATTCGGATTTGTAGGCGGCGAACTCGTTCTCGCCGACGAAGCGCTTACACCCGACTCGTCCCGATTCTGGCCTCGTGAGCAGTACAGCCCTGGCGGACCCCAGCCCTCCTACGACAAGCAGTTCGTCCGCGATTACCTGCAATCCATCCACTGGAACAAGCAGCCGCCCGCTCCTCCTCTGCCGCCGCATATCGTCGCGCAAACCGCTGCCAAGTACCGCGAGGCGTATCACGCGCTGTCGGGCAGGGAACTATGAACTGGGTCGATTATCTCTTAGCTGCAATCTTGCTGTTCTCGATGATCTCAGGCTTTTCGGCTGGATTCGCCCGGGTCGGCATTGGGACCGCCGCCACTTTTATAGGTATCTTCGCAGGGTTTTGGTGCTACGGACTGGCGGGCGCGCACGTGTACGATTACGTCAATTCAAGGCCTGTTGCCAATCTGATCGGGTTCTTCATTGTGTTCTTGTCGATCGTTCTAGTAGGACACCTCCTTGGGCGACTAGTGGCCACGGTCTTCAAGTGGATCGGCCTGTCCTGGTTTGACCGGCTTCTGGGCGGTGCTTTCGGCATCGTGCGAGGCCTGCTCATTGCCGTCGCGTTCGTCACGGTGTTCCTGGCTTTCGCGCCGAATCCGCCACCTGCCTCCGTCACCGAATCGAGGATCATGCCGTATATCGTGGAAGCCTCGAACGTTCTAGTCTTAGCGACGCCGCATGAGATCAAGGACGCATTTCGGGAGACGCGTGAGAAAGTGAAACGCATTTGGCAGCAGCGGCCAGAGGTCAAGGGCCGTTAACCATGCATTTGTTGATCTTCGATCTCGACGGCACGCTGATCGATTCCAAGCTCGATCTG
Source organism: Bryobacterales bacterium (assembly GCA_025353235.1). Lineage (GTDB taxonomy): Bacteria > Acidobacteriota > Terriglobia > Bryobacterales > Bryobacteraceae > JANXQZ01. Next base: position 356 of record JANXQZ010000247.1, on the reverse strand, counting down.
GCTCACTCGGTCAACGCCGCTCGCGTTTATATGGGGATGCCGCCTCTTGAGCACGAGCTGATCTTCTCCTACGTCGGCAATGGCGCTCCCGTGCTGATCAGCCGCGCGCTTGGTGGGAACGCTAGCGAATCAGACGTGGCGCGGGCGCTCGATTTTTTTATCCGCCATTACGCCCAGCATTGCTTGGATTACACGGTGCTCTACCCAGGTGTGGAGGATGCGCTTGTTCGGCTGCGGGCGGCTGGCATGAGCCTCGCGGTGTTAACGAATAAGCCCGTGAGAATCAGCAACCAGATCGTAAGCGGATTGGGATTTGCCGACCATTTCTTCCGAGTTTATGGAGGCAATAGTTTTGA
>JANXQZ010000093.1 GCA_025353235.1 Bryobacterales bacterium | reverse complement strand
ATTCTGAGCCAGACTTTGCAGGAAACACGAGAGCCGCTCAAGGTATTGCGGGAGATGCTGCGGGTGGGCCATTATGCCATCGTTGCGTTTCCAAACTTCGGGCACTGGTCCGTTCGGCTGGCGCATCTTTTTACTGGCGGCGCTCCTCAGACCAAGCTATTCCCTCATAATTGGTACGACTCGCCGAACATTCACTTTCTCACCGTCCACGATTTCGAGACGCTGGCCCACTCAGAGGGCTGGAAAGTGGAGCGCCGGATCTTCGTGCAGGGCAGCCGACGCGTCTCCGTCATGCCGAACCTGATGGCCGAGGTTGCCGTGTTCCTGGTCAGAAAATAGCTCGATGATCGAGAACCCGCACATTCCTCTTGCTGACATATTGGGCTTCCGCGTGATTTCCGTGCAGCCGGGCGAGGCAATCGTGGAGATGGACACCGCCGCCGATCACGCCAATCCAATGGGAACTCTGCATGGCGGGATCCTCTGCACCATCGCCGATTCAGCGATGGGTATAGCGCATGCCAGCATTCTCGAAGCGGGAGAAACGGGAACCACGCTAGAGTTGAAGATCAATTTCCTGCGCCCTGTCTGGACCGACCGCCTGCGGGCCATCGGGAGAGTGATCAAGCCCGGAAAAACTATCTCGCTGGTGGAATGCGACATACTCGATTCCAAGGATCGGCTGGTTGCCCGCTCGTCCAGCACGTGCATGACGCTACGGGGCGAGCAAGCCGAAGGCCGTCAACTTCGATAATTATGAACGATCTCTACGAACCGGTAATCGGGCTGGAAGTACACGTCCAACTCGGCACGAACACCAAGATTTTTTGCGGATGTCCGACCAGTTTCGGCGCTCCTCCCAACGACAACGTGTGCCCTGTGTGTCTCGGCCTGCCCGGTGCATTGCCGGTCTTAAACCGTGAGGCGGTGGAGTTGGCGATTCAAGCCTCGCTCGCTATGCACTGCCGCATCAATTCTTTTTCGCGCTTTGCCCGCAAGAATTATTTCTATCCGGATCTTCCCAAGGGCTACCAGATTTCGCAATACGATCAGCCTTTAGCCGAGCACGGCTGGCTCGAAATCAACTCCGACGACAATCGGAAGCGGATTGGCATTACGCGGGTTCATATGGAGGACGATGCAGGCAAGAGCATCCATGACGGCTTCAAAGACTCCAGCCGTTATACGTACGTGGATCTCAATCGCTCTGGAACGCCCTTGATTGAAATCGTCAGCGAGCCCGAGCTGCGCTCGTCCGACGATGCCCACGCTTACCTCACGGAACTCAAACTCGTGATGCAGTTCACCGGCAGTTCCGATTGCGATATGGAAAAGGGAAATCTCCGCTGCGACGCCAACGTGTCAGTGCGGCGGAAGGGGGTCGAGAAGCTCGGCACCAAGGTGGAGGTGAAAAACCTGAATTCGTTCCGCTTTGCCAAGATGGCGATCGACTATGAGGTCGCGCGGCAGGTGGAGTTGATTGAAAGCGGCGGAACGGTCTCCCAGGAGAGTCGGCTGTACAACGTCGAAACGGGCGAGACGGCCAGCATGCGCAGCAAGGAACAGGCGCACGATTACCGGTATTTTCCAGAACCGGATCTTGTTCCGTTGCGAGTGGGCGAGGCGTGGCTGGCCCGTATCAAGGACGCGCTGCCCGAGTTGCCCGCCGATAAGCGGCAGAGGTTTGCGGACCAATACGGACTTCGCGAATACGATGCAAATGTTCTCACTGCCACACGCGCCATCGGCGATTATTTCGAGCGCGCGGCTAAGGCGTCAGGCGATCCCAAGGCGGCTGCAAACTGGGTGATGGGTGACTTGGCGGGCAGTTTGAAAGGCCGCGAGATCACAGAGTCGCCCGTGACGGCCGAAGATCTGGGCGAACTGCTTTCCATCGTGGCTTCGGGCGAAATTTCGGGGAAGATCGCGAAGGATATTTTCGCCACGATGTTCGAGACCGGCCAATCGCCACGCGCGATTATTGAACGTGAAGGACTCAAACAGATCAGCGACACTGGCGCGCTCGGCAAGATTATTGACGAAGTGATCGCGTCAAACCCCAAGCAGGTGGAGCAGTACAAGTCCGGCAAGACTACGGTGATCGGGTTCTTGGTCGGCCAGGTGATGAAGGCCAGCAAAGGCCAAGCCAACCCCGGTTTGGTGAACGAACTGCTGCGCGAGAAGCTGATTTAGCCATACATCGTTCGCAGCTCGATGCCCTACTGAAACCGGCCAAAATGGCCGAAGTAAGTTCGTAAACAGGTACCATGGTAAGAGTTAACCAAAAGTAAATGCCGTTTCAGATCCAGCCCTTAAAGGAGTTCCTCGTTCGTCCGGCGCTCCCTCCCGCCATCTCCAGAATGAGCGAGCTCGCTTACAACCTGTTATGGTCTTGGGACCATACCATTCGGTCGTTGTTCCGCCGCCTCGATCCCGCTTTGTGGAAATCGAGCGGCCACAATCCGGTGGTGATGCTCGGGCGTCTGCCCCAGGCGACGCTGGAGAGAGCGGCTTCCGATCCGCGCTATCTGGGCCTGTATCGGCGCGCCTGCGAACGCTACGATTTATACCTTGCCCAGCCCGCTGCGTCCGAAGAACACAAGCTGGTGGCGTACTTCTCGATGGAGTACGGGATTGCCGAGTGTATGCCCATCTATTCGGGCGGCCTCGGCGTGCTGTCTGGCGATCACTTGAAAGGCTCGAGCGACGCCGAGATTCCGCTGGTAGCGGTTGGTCTGTTGTATCAAAAAGGGTATCTTCAGCAGTCTCTCAACCCCGATGGGTGGCAACAGGAACGCAATCCGGTAAACGACTTTTATACTCTGCCGGTGAAGCCGGTCCTCGGGCCTGGCGGTGCGGACGTGATCGTGGAAGTTAAGCTGCCCACCGGCCAAGTGTACATCAAAGTTTGGTTTCTCGCGGTTGGACGGGTGAAGCTGTATCTGCTCGACACCAACATCCCGGAGAACGACCGCATCGAGCACCGGGAGATTACCGATCAGCTGTATGGCGGCGACATTCACAACCGCATGCGGCAGGAGATCGTTCTGGGCATCGGAGGTCTGCGGGCGCTCGAAGCTGTAAACCTGAATCCGACCGCGTACCACATGAATGAAGGCCACTCGGCCTTCTTGGCCATCGAGCGTATGCGGCTTTTAATCCAAACGCAGGGCCTGAATTTCGAGGAAGCTTTCGACGCCTGCCGCACGAACAACGTCTTTACTACCCACACTTCAGTCCCGGCCGGCATCGATCTCTTCGATTCCGGCATGATGCACGACTATTTCAGCGAATACTGCCGGGAAGCAGGAATTCCTTTCGACCAGTTCATGAGCCTTGGCCGCAAGGACGGATTCGATCAGCAGGAGCGGTTCTCGATGGCCATCCTGGCGATCAAGGCCTCGGCGTTCCGCAATGCCGTCAGTTGCCTGCATAGGCTCGTTTCTCAGGAGATGTGGTCTGGTCTATGGCCGCAGCTTCCCGTGTGGGAGGTGCCGATTACCTCGGTCACGAACGGTGTCCATTTGCCGACTTGGCTCAACGGCGATCAGGCTCAACTCTACGACCAGTATCTGCAGCCTGACTGGCGCGAGGGCTACCCCGATCCGAAGATTTGGGATCTGGTGCAAGATATCCCGAGCCGGGAACTGTGGGAGGCGCACCGCAAGCGCAAGCGGAACCTGATTTCGTACGTCCGCGAGCATGTGGTCGCGAGTGCTGTAAACCGGAAGGCTTCCGCAGCCGAGCAGAGACGGCTTGGCGACGTCCTCGATCCAGACGCGTTTACCATCGGGTTTGCGCGGCGTTTTGCCACTTATAAAAGGGCTACGCTTTTGTTCCGGGACGTGGCCAGGCTGAAGAAGATTCTCACCAACTCGGAACGCCCCGTTCAGATCGTTATCGCCGGCAAGGCTCATCCTAAAGATCAGCCAGGCAAGATGTTCATTCGCGAGATTGTGCAGCTTTCCCGCGATCCGGAGATTTCGCAGAATATCGTGTTTTTGGAAGATTACGGCATCCAGGTAGCGCGTGAACTGGTTCAGGGCGTGGATCTGTGGCTGAACAACCCGCAGCGCGGCGAAGAGGCGTGCGGTACCAGCGGCATGAAGGCCGGGATCAACGGCGTGCTCAACCTGAGCATTCTCGATGGCTGGTTTGACGAAGCTTACGAAATCTCGGGCGGCTGGGCAATCGGGGATCGCGAGAAATACTCCGAAGATCAAGACGAAATGCATGCCCGCGCAATTTATTCGATTCTCGAAAACGAGATCGTTCCGATGTATTACGACACTCGAGGCGAGGAAGGCGTCCCGGAAGACTGGCTGCGCCGCATGA
>JANXQZ010000081.1 GCA_025353235.1 Bryobacterales bacterium | reverse complement strand
ATCTCCCAGGCACTGGTCGACGTGAAGGACAAGCTTGTCCTGTGCGCGCAATGCAACAACATCGCCGATAGCGAACTCTGCAACTTCTGCCGCGATCCCAATCGCGAGCAATCCTCTATATGCATTGTCGAGGAGCCGCATAATATTTTACCGATCGAAACCACCCGGCAATTCCATGGCTCCTATCACGTTCTGCACGGGACCATTTCGCCGCTGCGCGGAATCGGGCCTGATCAGCTGAAGCTTAAGAACTTGTTGGAGCGTCTGAAAGCGGGCGACGTGCGGGAGATCATTGTGGCAACCAACCCGACCGTGGAAGGCGAAGCTACGGCCATGTATCTATCGCGGCTTTTGAAGCCTCTGGAGATCAAGATAACTCGCATCGCCATGGGCATTCCGGCGGGCAGCGATCTCGAATTCGCCGACGAGGTGACTATGACGAAATCGCTAGAGAACCGGAGGGAACTGTGAGATTTCTCGCCGCGCTGCTTTCGATCGGAGTGTGTTTTGGTCAGAACGATGAGGCCGCGCAAGCCGCTCGCCATTGGCGTCAGGAGCACGAGCGCGCAATCGTCAACGAGTTTTTCGGACTGCTCTCGATCCCGAATCTCGCGTCGGACAATGCGAACATTCGGCGCAACGCAGAGGCGATCAGGGAAGCCCTCGGGCGTCGAGGCGTAAAGACGAAGCTGTTGGAAGTTCCCGGCGCTCCGCCAGCCGTGTTCGGGCAGATCGATCATCCTGGCGCAACTCGCACGGTGGTGATCTACGCGCACTATGACGGTCAGCCGCTCGACCCGAAGGAATGGAAGACGCCGCCCTGGGAACCGGTCCTGCGAGATCGCTCGCTGGAGCAGGATGGCAAGGTAATCCCGATTCCGACGGATGGCAAACCGTTCGATCCGGAGTGGCGGATCTATGCGCGATCAGCGTCGGACGATAAGGCTCCTATCATCAGCGTTACCACGGCTCTCGACGCTCTTCGCGCTGCGAATCTGGGGCTGAAATCGAACATCAAGTTTCTCTTTGAAGGCGAGGAGGAGGCCGGCTCGCGTCATCTTGATCAGATTATTTCCGCCAACAAAGACTTGTTGAAGAGCGACGTCTGGCTGATTTGTGACGGCCCGGTGCATCAGAGCCGACGCCAGCAAATCGTGTTTGGGGCGCGTGGAGTGGAGACCCTCGACATTACGGTGTATGGTCCACGGCGCGAGCTGCACAGCGGCCACTACGGCAACTGGGCCCCGAATCCGGCGTTCATGCTGGCCAGGCTGCTCGCGTCGATGAAGGATGATGACGGGCGCGTGCTGGTGGAACATTTCTACGATGGGATTGAGCCGCTGAGCGAGAGTGAAAAGCGTGCCGTTGCTGAAGCGCCTCCGTTCGATGAAGAGTTGAAGCGCGAGCTCTGGCTCGGTCGCACTGAAGGAGCAGGGAAGAGCCTCGTGGAGCTGTTGAACTACCCGTCGCTGAATATTCGGGGCATGGCTAGCGCCAGGGTCGGGGCACAGGCGAGCAATGTGATCCCTTCGAAGGCGACGGCCACCCTCGACATGCGGTTGGTGAAGGGGATCGATCACCGCGAAGCAGCGCGCCGGCTGACCGAGCATATTCGCAAGCAGGGGTACTTTGTCACCGACCACGATCCCGATCCCGAGATGCTGATGTCTCACCCCAAAGTGGCGAGAGTGGGCAGCAGCGAGTTCGGATACAACGCGGAGCGGACGTCGATGGATCTCCCCGTTTCGCGCGACGTGCTGCGAATTGCCGGGAGCGCCAGGGGTCCAATCATCAAACTGCCAACGATGGGCGGCAGCGTTCCGCTGTACATGATCTCGGAAATTTTGCACGCGCCTACGATCACGGTTCCGATCGCGAACCATGATAATAATCAGCACAGTTCTAACGAGAATCTTCGCTTGCAGAATCTTTGGGAAGGGATTGAATTGATGGCGGCTCTTCTGCATGGTTTGTAAGCCGGCGTGAGGGGCCGATTAACAAGCGGCTGCAGATTATTAACAATCTGCCCCCACATTTGCAGCAAACCGTGCTGTTTCTATGAGGCGTGAGAAATTCGTTGCGGGCGGAGATGTAACGTAGATCAGCTCTGAAGATTGTACTTCTTCAGCTTGTAGCGAAGCGCGTCGCGACCGAC
>JANXQZ010000067.1 GCA_025353235.1 Bryobacterales bacterium | reverse complement strand
CTCGCGCGTGGCATATTCTTTATACCCGATCCAGGTTCCCAAGACGAGCGTGGGGGATTCGATGCTGGCAACGTTCCCGCGGAGATCGTGCACAAACATGTCGTACATGGCGTCGCCTGCAGCGGTCGGGTCGGTCTTCGCCGCCCATCCCATGACTGTCGCAACATCTTCCGGCTTGGTCACCATCGACTTTGCCGCCATTTCGGATTGCTTCAGGAAGGCCTCTTTGTTAGCTGACATGCCTGTGCGCATCTGCTCGGCCATGGGCTTCGAATTTTCCGGGGTGGCTAATGGATTGTACACGGCCGGGAGGAATGGCAGCGAGTCCACGATCACGAGCGGACCAGTCAAACTCGGTTCGGCGGAGGCCAGCCAGAGCGCGACAAAACCGCCCAAGCTATGGCCGACGATTACGGGCTTCTCGAGTTTATGAGAGCGGATATAGGCGGCTAGTTCGGTTCGCACGGTTTCCAGGAACGGTCCTTCGGTGCGGGGCTGACCTGCGAAGCCGGCGAGCGTGAGCACGTGGCATTGATATTTGTCTTTGAAGTGGGCGACGGTGCCGTTCCAGACTTCGCCAGAGGACGACAATCCGGGGATCAGGATCATCGGCCTGCCCTTGCCGGTGACCTCGACGGCGAATGCGGGTTTCTTCGGCGCTTCTGCCGCCGCGGCGGGAATGCACGCGATGGACAGCGCGGCGATGATGAATCGGAGCAATTGGTTTTTCATGTTCCTCTGATGCTTAGGGTAAGCGTTCGAGGCGGGGGCGGAGTTGGATTTGGGATGAGCGGTCGAAAGACCACGGCTTTCGGTTGGAAAAGCGCTAAACTCGGCCTAATGTGAAAACATGGTACTTGTCATCCATGTTCGGTCCTGTCCATTCCAGGCTCGGAAAGAGGCAAGCCGGAGGACTGAATCGCACGCCAGCCGCCATCGAGTGAAATGACGTTCGTGTAGCCCATCTTCTGCGCGGCCTCGGCCGCAAGCGCAGACCGAAAGCCTCCGCCGCAATAAAACACCAGCCGCTCGCTCGTATCCGGGAACGTCGACTCGAGATCGCGCTCAAGTATGCCTTTGCTCAAATGGGTCGCACCAGACGCATGACCAGCGGCCCATTCGCCGTCCTCGCGAACATCCACAAGGCGGTGGGGCTCGCCTGTAGCAACCATCTCTTTATAACTCTCAATGTCGATTTCCCGCACGTGCGCCTTCGCGGCGTTCACCAGCGCCAGGAAACCAGGACTATGAACTTTGCCGAGCATCAGCTCACTCTCCGAATTCGGGCGCCTGCTTGCGCCAATTTGGCCTCGATCTTCTCATACCCTCGATCAATATGATAAACCCGGTCGATGATCGTCTCGCCCTTGGCCACCAACGCGGCCAGCACCAGCGAGGCGCTTGCTCTCAGATCGGACGCGATCACTTGAGCGCCGGTGAGGCGAGGCACGCCTGCAACGATGGCCTGCCGTCCTTCGACGCGTATGTTCGCTCCCATCCTGGCCAGCTCCGGCGCATGCATGAACCGATTCTCAAAAATCGTTTCAGTGACAAACCCGATCCCCGCAGCCTCCGTCAGCATCGCCATAAATTGCGCTTGCAGGTCGGTTGCAAATCCTGGATATTCCTCAGTCGTTATGTCGACAGAGCGCATTTTGCCCGATGCCGTAACCCTGATCGATTGCGGGCCGCTCTCGATGGTAGCGCCCGCCTGCCGCATTTTTGCGATGAGCGCATCCAGATGTTCGGGCGCGCAGCCCTGAAGAGTCAACTCGCCTTGCGTCATGGCCCCGGCAATCAAAAACGTGCCTGCTTCGATCCGATCCGGAATGATGGCGTGCCGAGTGCCATGCAGTTCCGATACGCCTTGCACGCGAATCGTGGATGTGCCGACACCCTCGATCCGCGCCCCCATCTTGATCAGCAGCGCCGCGAGGTCTTGCACCTCCGGCTCTCGAGCGGCGTTCTCAATCAGGGTTTCTCCCTGAGCCAGCGTGGCTGCCATTAGGATGTCTTCGGTGCCGGTAACGGTGATCCGGTCGAACACAACATGGGCTCCTTTCAATCCGGATGGCGCCTCGGCAGAGATGTAGCCTTCCTCCAGCCGAATCTCCGCGCCTAGCTTCTCCAGCGCCGAGACATGCAAGTTCACCGGCCGCGCCCCGATGGCGCATCCGCCAGGCATTGAGACTCTGGCTCTCCCTGTGCGCGCCACCAGCGGACCGAGCACCAGGCTGGACGCCCGCATCGTTTTAACCAGATCGTAGGGGGCTTCCGCCTTCTCCAAATTCTCCGCGCGCACGTTCACCTGCGTGCCAGTGACAGACACCGTGGCACCGGTATACATCAACAGTTTTTCCATTGTCCTGATGTCTCGGACTCTTGGAATTCGCTGGAGAGTGACCTGCTCTTTTGTGAGCAGGCATGCCGCTAGAGCGGGAAGTGCTGAGTTCTTAGCACCGCCAATCAAGATCTCTCCTACTAACGGTTGGCCGCCCTGAATGACAAACTTATCCATCGTTGCTTGAACCCTTCAAAGCTTCCGAAATACGATCCCCGGCCTTTGACAAAACACTCTCGGCCTGCGCTCGATCCAGCCCTAGCTTCCCCATGACGATAGCAGTCTTAACATTGCGCCCGGAAGCAAGCAGCAGTCCGCCCGCTTGAGCGCCGTTAACCGGAACAGCTTCGGAGATGATCCGCACCGCTCTGTCTGCCAGCTTTGCGTTCTTGGGTTGGACATTCACCATGAGATTGCCATACACGTGGCCTAGCCGGATCATCATCGCCGTGGTGATCATGTTCAAAACCAGCTTGGTCGCGGTGCCAGC
>JANXQZ010000037.1 GCA_025353235.1 Bryobacterales bacterium | reverse complement strand
CAATGGCCGGAGAGCATCTGGCTTGAAGCGCTCCGCCGGCCGCTCGCGTGTCTCGCTGTCAGGAACGCGGATAACTCACCACTTCGGTGACGCGATCATAAATGGTGACGGCGCCGGCATCCGCTTTTACCGTCAGCCGCTTTCCCACGCAGCGGTGCGGCACGCAGTATTTGTTGCCATCGAACTGGAGCCGCAGATCTTTGTGGACAAGCGCTTCGACTGTGTCGCGGTAGTCGTAGGGAATGACAGGCAATGGCCGGAGAGCATCTGGCTTGAAGCGCTCCGCCGGCCGCTCGCGTGTCTCGCTGTGCAGCCGCTGGTTGGCCACTTCCGTCAGCCATTGACGCACCTGCCGGTTAGCATCATGCAGGTCTTTGAACTCCGAGCGTCACTTTAACGGCCACGGCTGGCGGGGTCGGCAAAGCGGCGTCCCTTCAGGTGAAAGGCTCGTACTCCCACTAGGTTTCGACCAGCTCGATACAACGGCCGCGGCGGACATGCAATATACTTGTTGCGACCCCATGAAACGAATGGGAAGAAAGAATCACTCCATAAGCGCAGCGCTGCACAGATGTTCGCGTCAAGGCGCGGCGAAATAAGGACCTTTAGGTCTAATTCATTCAAAACGGTTTGGAGACTCAACATGAGATTCATCGAAAGTTTCCTCGGACTCTCGCCAGACAACAATTCAGGCGCGACCGAGACGGCAATTTTCCTGGCCCTTTTTGTTTCGATGATTGCCTTCTGGTACTTGTCGCGCCGGCATCGAAGCGTGGCTTCCAAGAAGAGGGTGAATTAAAGCCATGCCCAACATTCAGGTAACTCACGATGCGAATCCGAGCAACGCGCGAAGTGAAAGCGCAATCCTCATAAATCCGAATAATCCGCTTCAAATCGTCTCGTCGTCAAAGAAGTTCAGAAACCTGCATACCTACGATTTCACGTTAGCGAGCTCTTATTCGACCGATGGCGGGAACAGTTGGAACGATTCGACGGATTTTGCGCTTCCGGCGGGCACCACGGTCATGACCGATCCCACACTGGCCTGGGACGATTCGGGGAGTGTATTCTTTGTCGGTCTGGTTGGCACCAATCCACCGACCTTCGACACGGTGGGAATGGCCGTTTACAAATCCACCGACGGTGGGAAAACCTGGGGCGCTCCAAACGTTATTCACACCAGCACCGGTGACGATAAGCAATGGGCGGTGGGCGACGCGAACCCAGCCAGCCCTTTTCGGGGCCGCGTCTATATGGCCTGGGACGATGGCTCTCAGATGCGTTTTGCGCGAACCCTGGATCACGGCGCCACATGGATTGGCACTGGGACTAACACCGTGGCGGCTACCAGCCTCACTGGCGATTCTTTCTCTCCGGAGATCAATGTCGCGGCTAACGGCGATGTCTATATTGTTTGGATCGCGGGAAGCACGATTAAACTGCTCGTTTCGACGGACGGAGGAGACAGCTTTCATTTGGCTACTTCGCCGGCAACCGGTGTCACCACGCTGAGTTCGTCGCTGTCGAGCGTTCACGGTTGGCCTGTTTTTCCCGGCGGAAATTTTCGCGTTCTCACTGTGCCGACTGCTTGCGTCCTCGGAACGACGGTGGCCGTGGCTTGGGATGATTTCCGCGAAGGAGTATCCCGGATCTATTTCGCCCTGTCGGTGAATAGCGGCGTTTCCTGGGCCACGGGAGCCTCGGGCCAACCGCTGCTCACGGGGTCTCTGCCCGGTAACTTCCAGCACTTCTTTCCGCAGATTATCGCCAACCCGTGGGGGACAATTGGCTGCGCGTTTTACGAGTTCGGTCCCAAACCCAGCAAAAATTTAATCGATGTCATATTCGCGCAATCGTTGGATGGCGGCGTAACATTTCATCCGTTCGTGGTGACCGACCAAGCGTGGGATCCGGTGGTAGATGCGCCGTGGGCTCACCACGCCGATAACACCCCCATCGACTCGAGCGTGACCTTCATCGGCGACTACTTCGGCATCGACGCCAGTAACCAGGGGTTCTACCCGCTCTGGACGGACACTCGGACCGGCGTGCAGGAACTATGGACGGCGATTGTCCCGGAGAGACGCTGCCAGTTCATGATTGAACGCAGCACCCTGGGCCAGGACGAGATCGGCGCGCGACGGAAGCAGCAACACAATTCACCTGGGGGCCTTCCCGTCCCCGACGCGTTCCGGGTAGTCGTCGATGGTTTTACGGCCGCGGAAATCGGGGTGACCGGAGCGGGCTCCACCTTGAACGTCGCTTCGCCGATCGGAGGCATGATTATCACTTGCACCGGCAATACCTCCAATAGCGGCAACTACGGCTCCGAAGTGCAGCGATTCACGTTTTTCTACAGCATTGATTTCCCAGATGACTCCGCATTTAGTTTTGCCGCGCAGACCGAGTTTCTCACCCTCAACGTCACAGTGAATGCCACTGTGCAGGTGCGAGCCGCCTCACTCTCGGCACACGCACAGATGGAATTGATCAAGCAGCCCAATCCGTTCATCCTGCACGGAGATCCGGCCTGGCTCAGCGTGGATTTGCGTGTCTTTGTGGTGCGTCCCGGAGAGTCGAAGTTTGGCGTATCGCCGATGGGCAACGATGCCAGCGACGCTCCTCGATTTATCAAGGACGTTATCAAAGCATTGACCGGGGGACAAGGCACGGCCGGCGGCCAATCATTTGGAGACCCGAACGTCCTTTCGCCGGACGAGGCAAAGTCGTCCCTCTACATCTACCCAACAGACAATAACAACAATAAAGTCTTCAACTTTGCGCTCGCTAAAGTACACTACATCGGCTTGATCGGCGCCACCAACGTACGGGCCTTCTTCCGGCTGTTCCGCACGCAAGTTACCTACGTGCCATTCGACTATCCGCCGGGCGCGCGGTATCGTCGCGAGCCCAACAATCCGGAGGGGCAGCCCATTCCGCTGGCTGGCATCGAAGCGGGCGAGTTCGTCACCATGCCCTTCTTCGCCACCTCGCGCGTCGATTCCACCGTGGTCAGCATGGGCAGGCAAACCGATAACCCAAATATCCAGCCCATAGCGGCGCACATGGACGGTTCCGAGGTAGACGCCTACTTCGGCTGCTGGCTGGATACCAATCAGCCCTTCAAACTGGATGGCGTGACTCCCAACAACGTCCTGCCCGTATCGTCGCCCGCGACGAATGTCGACGGCCCATTTCACGATGCCGGCAACCCGCCTTTGACCGTTCAGCAAGCCATGCTGCGTAATTCTCATCAGTGCCTGATTACCGAAATCGCATTTGACCCAGTGGCTATTCCGATCGGGGCGGATCCCTCGAACTGGGACAAGCTCGCGCAGCGTAACATCGTCTGGAGCGATATTGGATCAGCGGAAGCGGTGAGCACATTTGAGTTCCGGCCAACACAAATTGGATTGCCGGCCGGCCAAACTCCGGACGAGTTGATGATCGACTGGGGAAACACCCCGGCGGGCTCACTCGCCTCCATC
>JANXQZ010000035.1 GCA_025353235.1 Bryobacterales bacterium | reverse complement strand
CAACACAGCCAACTCAAAAATAAAGAGCCGCCATCGGGTAGATGGCGGCTCTTGTTTGAAGAAGATAGTACAGCTTACTTCGCGCGACGTGTGAAGCGACGAATTCCGCCGAGTGCGAGCAATCCGGCGCCAAAGAGAACGACAGTAGCTGGTTCAGGGACAGCGTTCGGCTGAAATGAAGCGACCGTGGCCGATCCGCCGTCAAGTACCTCTGCATTGCCAGGGTTGAACATCGTGGCTAACGTGCTAATCACCATCACGGACGTGGTTGTCCCGGGAGGGATCTTGGTTCCGAGCGGGGTAGGCACGAAACTAAATCCAACGGTGGTTGCAGACGCGTCCAGGTCAGCCGTTAACGGGACGATACCTGGTGATCCGTTCGTAAAACCCGCTCCTAGGGCACCACCATCCAAGCGAAAAGCGACTTGGGGGGCAAAGCCTAAAAAGCTAGTGTTGGATTCGCGGGAAAGGGCCGTTTTAGACCCAGCATTGTTGACCACTTGATAATAAAAATCCAAGGTGCCGCTAGGGTTTTGAAAAACCGCCGAAAGCACACTTCCACTCGTCGTTCCCGCCGTGGTGGTGAAAACGAACGGTGCATTCAAGGTGGCAAGCAGAGTTCCGGCGGGGGCTGAGGTAAAGCCAGGTCCGACGGCCGCTCCACCAGGCGCAACAGCCAAGGAACCCGTGATATACGCAGCTTGGGAACTTTGTGCTGTCATAAACGACGCTGCGAGCACAATCGCGGCAGCGCTCAATCCTCTAAAAGTCAAAGGCAAAAAATTACTCACTTACTCTCCTCCTAAGAGCGTGCCTATTCTAGGCACTGTCTAGAGCTATTCTCAACGGTTTAGGTCCCAAATGCAAGTGTTTAATAGAATCTAGTTCGCAGAAGGTACTTAGTGCCGAGCTTTGCCTGGAATACAAAGTCATGAAGTAAGGAAGCTTACGGTAGAAGGGTTGGATATGAGGAGGAGAGAACAAGGGCCGGAACAAACCCGACCCTTGAGGTTTGTCAATACCTAGTAAATCTGTAGTCCGCTGAGCTTCGGGGAGCCCGTAACCGGAATCAGCTGGATTACTATTTGACCATTGCTCACGCTAATCGGGAACGTTTCATCAACCGCGCTATTTGGAGTAGTCTGAGCGAGTATGTCAAATCCCGGGTAGACCGTGGTGCCATTGATCACGATATTGAAAACGCGTTGCCCTCTCTGCGCCAGGTAGAACTCGGCAAAATGCAGTTTCACAGTGAATGCGCCGTTTGGAACGCTGAACTGATACTGCAAGGGTCCGGTGGACCAGCTCTCTTTTTGATAGAGTGCCTGCATATTGGTGCCGGAAATAGGGCTGATCGTCTCGGCGTGATTGCCTTGCTGCGTATCTGCACCCCACGTATTTCCGTTGGAATCGGTTAGGCTAGTGCTGCTGCCGGCGCTAAGCCGAATCGCCGCAAAACCTTCACCGGCTTCATTCAACGTGAATTTCTGACCGCCGATCATCAGCGTGCCTGTCTGGGGCGCCGTTGAGTTGTTCGATGCCGCCGAGAAAACCACCGTTCCAGGCCCATTTCCGGATGCGCCTGAAGAGATTGTCAGCCACGAAGAGTCGGAAGACGCGTTCCAGCCGCAACCCGGTTGAGCGCTTACCGTTACGCTTCCGTTGCCGCCGCCCCAAGCGATTGCCGCGGAGCCGCTCGACAGAGAATAGGCGCACACAAGACCAGAAAGATTGACCGTGAAGGTCTGACCCGCGATCGTCAGAGTCCCGCTCGCGGCCGACGTGGTGGCACTCGCGCCGACGTTGAAGTTCACGGTTCCATTTCCGCTGCCGCTCTGTCCCGCAGTGATCTGGACCCAGGAGGCGTTGCTGGTGGCAGTCCAGGGACAGTTGGAGGTAACCGCGACCGATCCCGCTCCTCCATTCCAGTTAAACGACACGCTGTTCGCCGAAATCGAACTGGAGCAGACCGGGGTTGGGACCGGCACCGGAACTGGAACCGGGGTGGGCACGGGCGTAGGAACAACAGCGATAGCCTGACGGGGCTGTATCATGGCAACTGCGTATGGGTAGAGACCGATGCGCGCAATCGTGTTCACGACCGCGTTCGTGCCCGTATCGATGACCGAGGCCGAGAAGCTGTATTCGTTCGCCACGTAAGCACGCGAGCCATCGGGGCTGATGGCTACCGATGTTGGGAACGTGCCCACCGCCGCAGTGGCAATGACGGTGTTTGTGGCCGTGGAAATCACGGACACCGAAGACCCGTTTGCGTTCGTTATGTACGCTTTGCTGCCGTCCGGGGTGATGGCAATCGACGTTGGAAAGGAAAAGCCGGAAATGTTCGCCTGGAGATTGCCCGAAGAGCTGTCATGAACCGTCACGGTTCCAGAGTATTGATTCGTCACGTAAAGGGTGCGACCGTTGGGCGAAACGGCAGTCGCGCTCGGTCCAGAATCGGCGTTGAAAGAAGCAATCACCGACTTCGAATTGGTGTCGATGACAGAGACGCTTCCAGACCAAAGGTTCGTCACGAATGCGCGGCTACCGTCCGGGTTGAAAGTTACCGAGGTAGGCCGCAAGCCAACGGGAATGGAGGCCACCATGGACTTTGACGCGATGTCTATTACCGAGATCTGGTTCGCTCCTTGAGCGACTACATAAACCTGGGAGCCGTTCGGACTGATAGCCAAAGCCGCAGGTATCGCTCCCACCCCGATCGTCGCGACGACCGAGTTGCTCGCCGCGCTGATCACGGCTACGCTATTGGTATTTTGCGAAGTCACGTATATCGACGATCCGTCAGCGGTCACAGCCAACCCGCTGGGGCCGGGAACCGAAATGCTGGCAACCACGCTGTCGTTCTTCGTGTTCACTACAGATACCGTAAATCCTGTGACGTTGGCAACGTAAGCATACGGCTGAGCGTTGACGGCAGCCGTGGAAAGAGCCGCTAACAGCAGTCCATTCCCTAAATTGCTCAAACCTGACTTGAGTTTATAAAAGCGCACAGTTCTCCTGACTGGTCTTTGAAAATTTTAAACTTGGCCGCCGTGTATCGTGTCAGGCCGGAATAGGGGATATTCTCGGCACCGTCTTCGAGACGACAGCTGTAACTGATTCTGTAAGTCAGCCACAACTACTGATCGGCCGCGCAACCAAGTTGCTTAGCCTTTTTTTTGCCGCTTTGGAATTCACGGGTACACTTCTACCCGCGCCCTCACAACGGTCTACACTAACGCCCGCAAGGCAGGGCTTTCCTCAAACGCCACAAGGAACGCGATTTATTACGAAGTCATAATCCTAACAGCCTTGACTCCAAGTGGTCAAGGACCAAGAGAGTTTTTTTCCTCTCTCAAGACTTCGTGGCCATAGTTTCGTAAAAAATATAGTATTTGAAAGGGGCAGAAACTCTCGATGTTTTCTCATAATTCTTGACCCGGAGTAAATGGACTAAGCGCTCTTGATCTCAGTCCAGATACGGTCGCGGAGGCGCTGGGCCGCAGGGGACAGCGTATCAGCCCACTCGCCACGAACGAACACCTCGGGCGGTGGATACAGCGTCGGATTATTCCGAAATCCTTCCGGCAGCAGCATGCGCGCGGCAGCGTTCGTACTAGTAGTTCGGGCCGCCAGAGCGTTGGCAGCAGCCACTTGTGGACGCAACATGAAGTCGAGAAAGCGGTGCGCAAGCTCCTGATGCCTGCTCTCCCGCAGGATCACCATGCAGTCGGGATACACTGCATATCCTTCTCGTGGAAAGACGAAGCTAATCTCCGGCGAAGCATCCATGGCTTGCTGCGCAGTAGTATTCCACATCTGCGCCGCGAGAACATCGCCACTTACTAACTGGTCGCGAACCTCCGCGTTCAAGTAAGCGCGCAACAGCGGCTTCTGCATGACGGCTTCATGCTGGGCGGCTCTCAGCTGCGCGGGATTCGTCGAATTCACCGACAGGCCCAGCTTCTTCAGGCACGCGCCCATGACGTCGAATGGATCATCCAGCATCGTGATCCGATTGCTCAGTCGAGCGCTCCACAGATCGGACCAAGCTGCGGGTGGGGGCACGAGCTTGCGGTTATAGGCAATCCCCGCGGCTGTCACCATATAAGGAATCGACCACTGGAGTTGAGAGTCCCAGGCGGGCTTCTGGAAGGCAGGCTCTAGATTCCCCAGGTTCGCTAGTTCAGCATGCTGGATTTCAGCGAGCAGAGCGTTCGCGAGCATCGGCTTCACGAGGTAGTCGGTGGGGAAGACGATATCCCACCCTGAGTTCCCGCTCATCACGCGGGCCAGCATCTCCTCGTTACTTTCATAGATGCCGTAGCGCACGCGGCATCCGAACTCATGTTCGAAGTTCGGCACGGTTTGAGGGTCGATGTAAGCCGACCAGTTGAAAACATTCAGGCGCGGGCGGCGGTCCTGAACGCAGCTTGCGAGACCGGCGGCTGTCCCCAGGAACACGCGCCGCTTCACGCAGCGGGTCTCGCTTGCAGCCGCTCGGAGATCAGGATCAGAGCGCCGAGTCCGAAGACGATCAGCGCTGAAATCGCATTCAGCATGGGATTTACTCCCCTTCTCGCCACCGCGTAGATCACCATCGGCAGTGTTTCCGAATCCACCCCGGCCACTAAGCTGGTAATCACATAATCGTCGAATGAAACGGTGAAGGCGAGCAACGCGGCCGACACCACTCCGGGCAGAATCGCGGGAAGCGTGACGTAGCGGAACGCCTGCCATTCGTTCGCGCCCAGATCGAGCGCGGCTTCCTCGAGTTGCGCGTCCACCGTGCGCAGGCGGGCCATCACAACGATGACCACGTATGCAATGCAGAACGCCACGTGAGCCAGGATCACGGTATGCATTCCAAGTTGCAGGTGCAGGAAGCGGAAGATGGCTTGATAGAACGCAAGCAGCGAGACGCCGGTGACGATTTCTGGCGTTACGAGTGAAAGATACAGCGAACCCGCCAGGACCGGAGCGCTGCGTTTCCAAAGGCCGTACGCGCAGAACGTGCCAATGACGGTGGAGACCACAGTAGCGGCGACTGCGATTACCAGACTGTTCCAGGCAGCCTCGCCGAGTTGCGCATCCGCAAAGGCGGCCCGATACCAGCGCAGCGAAAATCCTTCCCAGACCGTGAAACGCGAGCTGTTAAAGCTGAACGCCGCCAGTATCAGCAAAGGCACGTGCAGAAACATGTATGCGAAGACGGCGTAGAGGGAAAGGCTCTTCATAAGAGGCTCTCCTTATCGCGGCGTACGAAGACATACATCAGCACCATCACGATAGCCATCAGCGCCAGCGAAATAGCAGAGCCGAAGGGCCAATCGCGAGCGGTGGTGAACTGATTCTGGATGAGATTGCCAATCATGACGGACTTGCCGCCGCCTAGCAAGTCAGGCGTGAGATATGCGCCAAGGCAGGGGATGAACACGAGGATGGAGCCCGCCCGAATACCAGGCGCACAGAGCGGGATTACGATCCGGACCAGCGTCTGCCAGGGACGCGCACCCAAGTCCGCTGCGGCTTCGAGCAGATTCTTGTCGAGCCGTTCGAGGGTGGCGTAGAGCGGCAGCACCATGAACGGCAGATACGAATAGACGAGCCCCAGGATCACCGCTCCGTCGTTGTAGAGCAGCGGCAAGGGTTCGCGGATCAGCCCCAGCTTCGCTAGCGTCGAGTTAATCAGGCCGGTGTCGCGGAGCAGAAACATCCAAGCGTACGTGCGGATCAGGAAACTTGTCCAGAATGGCAGGATCACCAGGCTCAGGTACAGGTTCTTGCGCGAGCCGGATCGCGAGATAAACAGAGCGAGCGGAAAGCCGAGCAGCAGGCAGCCAGCGGTGGAAGCAGCCGCGATCCAGAACGACCTTACAAGGATGGTCAGGTAAAGCGGATCGATCAGCCGCGCGTAGCTCTCCAATGTAAACGGAAAAGCAAAGCCGCCATAGGCACCTCGGGTAAGTGCGCTGTAAACGACGATGATACCGAGAGGCGTCAGGAAGAGAGCGATCATAATAGCCCACGACGGGGCCAGAAAGATTTTCCGCAGGCGGCTCATGAGAATGTCAGCTCGTCGCCGACTTCCCATCGGAAGTGCGCCCGATCTCCAGGTTGATAGCTTCCGTTTAGGCGGGAGGTCTCAATCACCAGCGGCGAACCATCGTCTAGCTGAGCCTCGATCTGGAGGCAGTTCCCGAGAAAGGTGCAATGCAGAATCGTTCCAGGTCTTCCGGGCGGCTCGGCGCAGATACGAACCGACTCTGGACGCACGCCGACCCCCGCCACCCAGTTCATCGCTCCCAAGAATGAAGCTACGAAGCGGGTCTGGGGCCGCAGGTAGATGTCTTCGGGGGTACCAACCTGTTCGAGCACGCCCGCATGCATTACCCCAATGCGGTCCGACAAAGAGAGCGCTTCCTCTTGATCATGCGTCACGAACAGGAAGGTGATTCCCACACTGCGTTGCAGGCTCTTCAAC
>JANXQZ010001136.1 GCA_025353235.1 Bryobacterales bacterium | reverse complement strand
ACGATGTTGGTGGCTGTCTGAGACCAGTCGACGGGTATTTCGACATCCTGCTGTTCGAATATGACGGCACCCTTATCATTTCCAATGACGGCGGTGCGCAGCTCCCACTGAATTTCATCATAGGGCGTTTTGCCCGATTCCAGCTTCTGAGTGAAGTATTTGGGAAAGCTGATTCCGGTCCGTTCCTCAACGAGGAGCGCCTTCTTCGGTTGTTGCTGACGCAACTGATTGACTCTGCTGCTAAGATCAACGCTGAGCTGTCCCATCGTATCTCCGTTCCTGGGGTATTTTAAATCGAATTGTCACAAATAGCGGGGGCTTCTGCGGCTGTTTGCAATGATCACCCAACATGTAGTGGCGCGTCAAGAAATATATCTATATGTCGTTGCAGCAGTTTAGAAACTTCGCGGCAACTCTCGGTGGCATCTAACCATCGTGCCGCTCCGCTTTTTGGGAATCGACTTTGGCTGGGAGGGTAAAGCCAGCGGCTTGGCCTGCCTGGAATGGACCGGGAGTTGGCTTCGCTTGTCCGACCTGCATCTCGAAACCGATCTCGCTGCCATCCTGAAGTGGGTGGACCGCCACGCCTCCGAGGATACCGTAATCGGAGTAGACGCGCCCCTCGTGATTCCCAACGAAACGGGCATGCGAGAGGCTGACAAGCTGGCGCATTCGAAGTTTGGGAAATATCATGCAGGCTGCTACCCGGCCAGCCGTGAGCGAAACTATTGGAAGCGAACCACCGGGATCAGCCGCGAGTTGGCCAACCGGGGCTTTGCGCATGGAGACCGGATGCGTCCCCGGGCGAGCGGACGTTTCCAAATCGAGGTTCACCCGCACGCCGCCATTGTGCAGCTTAATCAGTTGGACCGAATCGTTAAGTACAAGCGCGGCAACCTGGCCGAGCGTCGGGCCGAACTGGGGCGCTTGCGTGGCTTGATGCTGAGCGGGTTTCCAAACTTGACGCCGGTTCTGGCCTTGAGCGATCTGCCCGCAATTCCGAGTTCGGGTATTGCAATCAAGGCGCTCGAAGATCAACTCGATGCAATCACTTGCGCTTACGTGGCCGCTCATTGGTGGTACTGGGGACGGGAACGCAATGAGGTGTTAGGCGATTCGCTGTCCGGCTACATCGTGGTGCCGAAGCGCCAGTCGGCGAATCTCTCGCTGGCGGATCTTCGCGAGAATTATGCGCTGGGTGGGCTGGTGGAGAGCGATCTGGATGCAAGTCCATTCGCGCAGTTCGAGAAGTGGTTCGCGGAAGCGCGCGCTTCCGGGCTGAGAGAGCCCAATGCGATGACTCTGGCGACTGTCTCGGCAGACAGTAGCCCGTCCGCTCGGGTCGTTCTGTTGAAAGGATTGGACCAGGGTGGCTTCGTCTTTTACACCAACTACGACAGCCAGAAGGGGCGGGAGTTGAGCGAGAACCCGGCGGCTGCCTTGACATTCTTCTGGCCTGAACTGGAACGGCAGGTTCGCGTGAAAGGCCATGTGGAGAAGGTGAGCCGCGAGGAGTCGGACACTTATTTTCATTCCCGACCAGAGGCGAGCCAGCTCGGTGCGTGGGCGTCTCATCAGAGCGAAACAATTCCGGATCGGGAGTTCTTGGCCGCACGGGTTGCCAAACTGCAGGCCGAGCACGCCGGCAAGCCGGTTCCTCTACCGCCCTTCTGGGGCGGCTATCGAGTTATCCCGGACTCGATCGAATTCTGGCAGGGCCGTCCCAGTCGCCTCCATGACCGCCTCCTTTACACGCGGCGAACTGATGGTTGGACGATCACCCGCCTTTCCCCGTAGTCGGCCTATGGCTACCGAAGCGCACGATCCCATAGCGAGAACAGAAGGTGAGCACACTGGGTTCAAGGAAATGCCGATCTAACGTACAAATTACGTCAGCTCCGCCACTCAGCGCAGTGTAGATAACTGGATCGTCGTCGGGATCTTTAAGGATAACGGGCGGGCCTTCAAAGGGAGTAACGATCTCGGCAAACGACACGAGGTATTCAAGGTGCTGCCTAATGGAACTTTCTGGGCTGTCTCGTCTACGCGCGCTCGCAATGTCAGAAAGGGGTCCTCGCGACCCTCTCCAGTCGGGGCCTTCTTGACAATACCACCCACCTCTTAGGATGATGTTACCAAGCTCCTCTCAGCCCTACGCAAGCGGTTCCAGCGACAAGAACTGTGCGGACCGACCTAGCTCGGACCCATAATAAAGTAAGAGAAGATTCAATGTCGCACACCCCCCTGGTTTCCTTGAACGAGTATCTTGCCGCGAGCTACCGTCCGGATCGAGACTACGTGGACGGCCAACTTCTGGAGCGTCACGTGGGGGAATGGGATCATAGTCGGCTACAAGCTCTCTTACTGAAATATTTGCTCAAGTACGAAGACACGTTAGGGCTCTTGGTCGTGCCCGAGCAGCGCGTGCAGGTAACGCAGTCGCGCTTTCGCATTCCAGACCTGTGCGTCGTGCGTGGCAATCCAGGCGAGCAGATTTTAACGCATCCTCCACTGCTTTGCATTGAGATTCTCTCGCCCGCCGATAGGATGAGTTCGATGCAGGAGCGCATGGACGATTTTCTGTCGTTCGGGGGTGGAAAATCTCTGGATTGTGGATCCGCGCCGTAAGAAGACTTATTGGGCGGATTCAGATGGCCTACGCGAGTCACCAACCGGCATGCTGGAAACCACTGGGCTCCCGATTCGGGTGGACTTCAACGAGCTCTGGCCTTAGCTCTTCACTGACCGGGCAGCAAACTGCGGCGACCCGCCTCCGACCCGAATTCGCGATAGAGTCTCTGGAAGAACGCCGGCCCGTTCACCGGAGCCACCCACTCAAACACCGCGCCTTGGCTCTTGAGCTTAGTTCCTAACGCTCCAGTATCCACATCCTGCACCGGCTTGCCGGACTTCAGCGCCATGCTGGCCGCCACTCCCGCCGCCTGCCCGATAATCATGTACTGCGGCTCCATCCGCAGCGAAGAGTACGCCACATGGCTCGCCGAAAAACAAACAGGCACCAGCAGATTCTCGGCCTGCGCCCGCTTCGGCACCATCACCCGGTACGGGATCTGATACGGCTTCACGGCCACCTGCATGTCGCCCTCATTTTCCACTGCGCCGTCAGGCGTAGCAAGCCGCTGGATGTTATGCGAATCGCTATTGTACGAACCCATCCCAATCACGTCCGGCTTCGTCAAATCCGTTTGCACATCCTTCTGCGTGACCACATATTCCCCCACCATGCGACGGCCCTCGCGAATGTAAAGCTGATGCGGCCAGTGCTCCGTATCGAGGAACTCGTCCTTCGCCAGACCCCAGCCGTTCACTTCCTGGCGCAGCAAAGCCGGAACGCGCGGATCATGCGCCAGGAAGTAGAAAAAGCCTTTAGTGTAATTCACGTGATCCTGCCAGATGCGCGCACGTTGCGCGTAGTCGCCGTCCGGATAGCCCCAACTCTTGCCGATGTAGTCGGTTGAGAACGCGCCTTGATTATTGATGTCCGCTTTGTGGTTGGGAATCTTGGCTATCAGCGTCACTTCATGCATCACAGGTGAGCGTCCATTCGCTTTCGTGCTTGCGTCTAGTAGGCGCGCCAGCAGTTCGTAACGATGCGGATCGTAATTCGCCGGCTTCGGATAGGCCACCTGATTCGCCGGATCGTCGGTAAAGCTCATCCGGAAATTGTAGGCTTGCACTTTCCTGTCCGCCGAGCCGGGCTCAGGCAAGACGCGCGCGCTCGA
>JANXQZ010001126.1 GCA_025353235.1 Bryobacterales bacterium | reverse complement strand
GGACAAGCGTGTCGCAAGCGTCCATAAGAAGCGTATTACAACCGACCTGATCCTCGCCGCCGATCCGGACTCGCTCGCCAAACTCTTCCCGGACTGGCAGTCTCGCAAGCGATTCATCCGCTACGTGGTAGCTCGCTATGCAGCGCTGAATATTACGTGGCAAGGTGTGGAAGAGTTTGAAGGGCATCGCGACGCCCGGGCCATTCTGAAAGAGATCGGCCTGGCGCTAAAGGAGCTCGATCCTTATCAGCACCCGCGCTCGACCAACGCAAAGATCACCTCGTCCCCTTTTCTCCAGGACGGCTGGATGGACTTCGTGATCGATCATTCTTCGAACGATCAAGTGGGGGCCGTGGAGCACCAATTTTACCCAGTCCCATTCGTTGGCGTGACAACGGCTGCGCATTTGTGGAACTCCACGATGGACGGTCAATATCCAGTGCTAGAAGGCCCGGTGGGGAAGGAGCCGAAGCTCTGGTTCGACTTTATGAGCGATACGCGCCATTGGGAGCTGGAGCCGTATTTCGATGTAGACGCCTCGCGCTGCGTTTCGCTGGAAGGGATCGAGTACGTCGTGCTGGTGGAGAAGCCGGGGCCAATCGAAGTGGAAGTAGAGAAGCATGGCTACGAAGTAAGTTGGTTCAACCCGTTGACCGGCGATTCCATCGATCAGAAAAAATACAAGGGCGAACACTATACCGGATCCGCGCCGGATAACGCGCATCCTTGGGTACTGCTGATCGCCCGCGAAGGCCGAAAAGAGTCGATGCTGAAGTCTTACAAGTTCGAGTCGCGAATCGTTCCCGTGCAAGAGATCGAGCAGAACGTGGCCAAGGTGCCTTTTGAAATAGCGGAGCCGCCGGGCGATGCGGTATCCGCGTCCAGCATTCCGAGATTCGCGATCAAGCTGAAGCGGGAATCGCGTGCCACCCGCTCGATCATGTATCTCTGGATGGGCGAGGTTCCGGCCGACGGTCAGGGATTTCGCGTGCTTGGCACTGGGGCGCAAGGTGCATTCCGCCTGCCGCGCGACATCGCCACTCATTTTCCCGGCGTACTCAGCATACGAGTCAGCGCGCTGAATGCCAACGGCAAGGCCTACGCGGCGGACAAGGTATACCAACTCAACCAGTGATCCTCGCGCTCGACACGACGTCGGAGTTCGGCAGTATCGCCCTTTGCGATGGACCTGAGACAATAGCCGAGGTGCTGCTGCATTCTCCCGAGGGGTTTGGGCACATCCTGTTCGGGCAAATTGAGCGGCTGCTCCAGCGCTCGGATGTCGACGTCAACCAAATCGACTGTTTTGCAGCCACCTCGGGACCGGGGTCTTTTACTGGCGTCCGAGTAGGGCTTACTGCGGTGAAAGGACTGGCCGAAGCCAACGGCAAGCTGGTAGTGGCAGTCTCAAACTTACAAGCGTTGGCTGCTTGCGGCGGTGCTCGGCTGCGTGCCACGGTGCTGGATGCGAGGCGTGGAGAGGTCTACGGGGCCGTGTACGACGAGGACTTAAACGTGGTTCTGCCC
>JANXQZ010001110.1 GCA_025353235.1 Bryobacterales bacterium | reverse complement strand
TCCTACGCTGAAAATTGGAACTTTGGCATCCAGCGCGAAATAACTAAGAATTCGCTTATCGACGTCAGTTACATTGGGACCGCTGGCCACCACTTGGGAGTCTTCATTGACGCCAATGAGCCGACGTTGGTGATCAAAGACCCGGGCTTCAAAGGCACCCAGGCACCCAACTCCCAGTTCTTTCCGTTCCCGCAGTGGGGCAGCACCAGCGGCTCCTACGGCACTTTCAACGGGAACTCGATCTTCCACGGACTAGTAATCTCCGGACGGATCCGCCTCCGGAACGATCTCACCATGCAGGGATCCTACACCTGGAGCCACGGTTTGGACAACAGCTCGGCTTTCTTCGGCTCCACGGGCGACGCTGGCATCCCGGCCACGCGCACGCGCCTGGATCTGGAACGCTCTAACAGCGCCAATGATCAGCGCCACCGTTTCATCGATTCGTTCGTTTATGAGCTGCCCATCGGCCGAGGCAAGCAGTACTTCTCGAGCGCGCCGGGTATTGTGAACCAAGTCATTGGCGGATGGTCGCTCGCCGGAATCACTAACCTCACTACCGGCCAGCCGTTCACGGTCTTTGCAAATACCAGCGTTGATTTCAGCGGCTACAACCAGTTCGTTGATCGGCCTGACATCGTCGGTGCTGGCCCGCTGAAGCTGAACCGAGGCAATCCCGACAACTTCTTCGACCCCGCCTTCTTTGGCAAGGTTGCCGGCAATCCAATCTGCCCAGGCTACTCCCCGGCATCTGGCGTGAAGGTCAACAATGGCTGCGCTCCAGCGGGCCGCGATGGCACGTCGCCCCGCAACGGCTACTACGGTCCCGGCTTGGTCGACTTCGACATGACCGCTGCCAAGAAGTTCCCAATCAGGGGCGAAAGGCTTTTCCTCGAATATCGAGCCGATTTCTTTAACCTGCTGAACCACACGAACTTCGCGATCGTCTCAGGAAATTACACGATGAGCAACGGCCAGTTCGGCCAACTCGGCCGCACGTCCAGTTTCAACGGAGGCAACACTGGCGGACCGCGCGTCATCCAGATGACTCTTCGCCTCGTCTTCTAGCAAGGTAGACGACGTGGACCATACAGACCAGGGATGCCATCGTATAGGCACATAATCGGACAGTCGGTCTACCGCTTTGAAGACCTGAAGAGCCTGGTTGCCAAAGCGACACCCGCTCGCTCCGG
>JANXQZ010001073.1 GCA_025353235.1 Bryobacterales bacterium | reverse complement strand
TGGCCGCTTCTCTCGCTCTGCTGCTTCTTTCGCGGTCCCATTTCGCGCTGAACTGGTTGGCGGGTTACCTGGGACTAGCCTATCCTCCCATAGCCCTGGTTCTGCTCGTGTTGGTAGTGTTTCTGGTTGTCTTCTATCGCTTCTCCATCATCATTTCCGATCTGAAGGACGCGAATATCGCGATGGCCCAGCGGCTTGCGATTCTCGAGTTTCAGTTGCACTCCCAGAATGAAAGCAAGTAAGCCATCCAAAGCTCCGCCGACGATACCAACAGGTCTGCTGCCGTGGCACTATGCACTAGCGGTCCTTGCGGCTCTCATCGGACTCTTCGTCGTATACGGGCCATCCATGTCCGGGCCGTTTCTCTTAGACGATTCTTACCTTCCCTATCAGCTTTCCAGCTACGAGCACAAGACCCTGAGCGAATGGATGAAGGGTGTCAGGCCGATATTGATGCTCTCGTATTGGCTCAATTTTCGAGCCAGCGGAGATGAGACTTTCGGGTACCACTTCGTAAACGTGCTGCTTCATTTCCTGAACGGCGCGTGGGTGTTCCTGATTGTAAGAAGAGTGCTCGATTGGGCTCGCTTCGAGAAATGGGATCGCAATGTGTTCGCGCTGTTCGCGGCTGGCTTGTTTTTGTTTCATCCGCTCCAGACTGAATCCGTGAGCTACATCGCCAGCCGGTCTGAAACATTGAGCGTGTTCTTCTTCCTAGCCGCCTTTGCGCTATTCGTCTACCGGCGAGCAGCAGGCGCTTCCTGGGTGATCTCGGCCGGGGTGCTCGTGCTTTTCGGTGCCGCCTGCTTAGTGAAGGAACACTCGGCAGTGCTGCCCGCTCTGTTGTTGCTCACCGATTATTACTGGAACCCGGGCTTCACTCTGCAAGGCATCCGCCGAAACTGGAGATTGTACGTTCCCATCCTCCTTGGCGGAGCGGTGGCGGTGATGTTCGTGTTGCGCCTGCTCAGCTCGTCCACGAGCGCCGGCTTCGGCATGAAAGACCTCACTTGGTATCAATACTTCTTCACCCAATGCCGAGCAATCTGGCATTACGTGCTCTTCTTTTTCGTGCCGCTCGGCCAAAACCTGGATCACGACTATCCCATCTCAACCACAATCCTTCACCACGGCGCTCTTCTAGGATTGCTCTGCTTAGTCGCCCTGATCGCGGCTGCTTGGCACTATGGTCAACGCCACCCGCTGGTCTCTTATGGCGTGTTTACGCTGTTGCTCCTCTTCGCCCCTACATCGTCAATCGTGCCCATCCGGGATACTCTGGTCGAGCGCCGCATGTACCTGCCGTTCATCGGGTTCCTGTTCGTAGCGATCGGGATGCTGCGCTGGTGGAAGACCAGCCGGACGGCGCTCGTGACCACTCTCGGCGTCATCCTATTAGCGGAAGCCGGACTCACGTACAGCCGCAACGAGCTCTGGAGCAACGCGGTGAGCATCTGGGCTGACAGCGTTTCGAAATCGCCTCGTAAAGTGCGCCCCCGCTTTCAGCTCGCATACGCCTACTACGCAGCGGGGCGCTGTCCTGAAGCCGTGAACGAGTTCGCGCGCACCGGTGAGTTGGAGACTCCGGATTTCAGTCTCCTGGTGGATTGGGCCTTGGCATCGGACTGCGCCGGCAACTCCTCCGATGCGCTCGCAAAACTTCAACAAGCAGCCGCTCTGAATGGGACCGCGCATGTTTACTCGCAAATCGGAATGGAGTACGCCAAGCTCAAACAATATCCGCAGTCGCTCGACGCACTCGAAAAAGCGCAGAAGCTGGACCCGAGCTTTGCGATGACTTACATCTATCGCGGCAACGTTTATTCGCTCCAGGGCAAGCGACGCGACGCGGCTGCCGAGTACCAGCGAGTGCTCGAAATGGATCCGCAAAACCAAGTCGCGCGCGATGGGATGATCAGGCTGTCGCAGCAATAAATGCGCATCGGCGTCAACGCGCTGTACTTGATCCCCGGCGGAGTGGGCGGCACTGAGATCTACCTGCGGAATTTGCTCATCGGTCTGGCACACATCGATACCGAGAACGAATACTTCATCTTTACGAATCGGGAAACAAGTGAGGACTTGGTTCCTCATCAAGGAAATTTCACGCATGTTTCGCAACCGGTGCGGGCCGTGTTTCGCCCAGCGCGGATTCTGTGGGAGCAAATCGGATTGCCATTGGCCGCAAGACGATACGAGATCGGCGTAATGCTGAACCCAGGATTTACCTGCCCGGTATGGTCGCCTTGTCC
>JANXQZ010001068.1 GCA_025353235.1 Bryobacterales bacterium | reverse complement strand
GCCCTTCGGGGCAGTCCAGAATTGCTACTAGATCAAATGAACATTTCTTCGTCGCTGGTCACCTGAGTGACACTGGGACGCCCGCCGCGAGTAATGTGGCTTAGCGCGGTCTTTAATCCAACCGCGATTCCATTGATTTCCCGAAGCGGTCGCATGATCCCGTTATGGACCGTGGCCACGGTCTCATGCGCCCGGCTCATGGTGTCGTCCAAAACCATCTCGACGCGCTCCATTTGCACCTTAGCTCTGCTGGTAGCATCGGTAACAACGTCGTCCACCTTCGCCAACTGCAGCTTGGTGGAATCTAAGATGGAGTGAGCTTTACCGGTTAAATCCACCATCTGCTTCTTGCCAACCTCAACGGTGCTTCGGGCCGTCTCGATCAGCCCCTCAACTTTCGGGAGAAGCGGTATAACCTTCTCCTCTAAAGCCTTAGTAGCCTTGTACATCCCGAAGAGGAAGCCCGCCTGGATACACAAAGCGATAGCGGCTACCAGCACGAAAGCCGCGATGATGTACAACAACGTCATTTGATCCATGGCGATTAGGCTCCGGCCTTACGATTGTGCGTTCGGCGCGCCGGTCTGGCCGGGAGTTCCGACAGTTTCGCGATAAGCCTGTTTACCCGCTTCCACGGCTGCGTTCAACTGGTCTTTCTGTTTGGAGACGACACTTCGCCCTTTGTCGACCAAATCGCTGGCCGCCGTCCTGCCTTTGTCAACAAGATCCCCGGCCGTATCGCGCAAACCTTCGGTACGGCGTCGAAGATAATCCTTTCCGTCATCGGCCTTGCTCATCAACAGGTCGCGAGTTTCTGAGCCGGTTTGGGGTGCGAACAGGAGTCCAACCGCAACTCCTAAGCCCAGGCCGAGAAAGAAGTAAGAAACATTATTGTTGTCGTCCATTGTGTTTTCCTTTCTAGCGATTCAGGTACAAACCTTAAGCGTAGCAGTGTCGCCAAAACGAACTGCACGATTTGTAGACTGTCTCGACGAACTAAGGTTTCTTACAGAAGGGGCAGCCGCCGACCAAAAATACGATAAGCTGCGTTATGAAATACAAGCTCGTAATTCCGATCCAGCAGTTGCGTGCGAAAGGCGTTGAAGGCTGGACGGTCGCGCTCTCCCGTCGGAGCCCAATCGGTGGTTGCCTCGGTGTACAGGAGATCCATGACGATTAATCCCGCCTTCTTTCCGCTGTAGAATCCCAGGAGGTTGTCATCGACAATTTGAGGCATCCTGCCCATCGGAAAGCCGAACTCGCCGCTCGCGAATATTCCCTGCGTGCGCAATGGACTGGATCGCAAAAACTCCACCGCCGCATTGAAATTCTGACGGTCGTCTTGACGAACGCGGTTCGCCGTCCCTGCGAAGCTCAAAATCCCCAGCACGGCAAACCAGCCCCACCAAATGCGCCCTTTAACAGCCAGGCAAATAGCCAAAGGAACAGTAAGAAAGGGCGTCAGGAACACGACATACAGTTGCGAAACAGTGGACCGATGCAGCGTCAGCCAGATAACTGCGGCAGCCATCATCCATAGAAGAGCTGACATGTTTGGCAGCCTGCGAAGTTTGGGGCTCGCAAGCAATCCGATCACTCCAGCGGCGTAGGCTAAGAGCGCGGCAACATTAAACTGGATCGCGCGCTTGGACCCAATAGCAGCCAGGCCGAATGAATCGAGCACTCCTTCCTTAAAGCCATACCAGATTTCGGACGGGTGCCAGATCTCGCGCAGTCGGCCGGCTGATTGAGTCCCGAACTGAGCGCGGAATTCAGGCAAATCTTGCAGTACGAATCTGGCATAGAGGCCTCCGAGTATGGCGTACGGCAGGATCGCGACCAAGACGTGCTGCGGCCGGATCCTGCGCGCATCGAAGTGCAGGATTGCGATGTGCAGTGCCGCAAAGCAAACGACCCCGTTGACATGCGTGAGTCCTGACGCCGCCGCCAAAGTTTCGGAAACCCCAATCGCCAGAGTGAGATTCCGTTGCCGGAAAGCGAGATAGAAAGCGATTCCTGCCAGTCCCAAGGTCAAGCACGGCATGTCCATCCTTGCGTTGGCTGCCACGGCTAAGAAGGGATAATCCAGGGCGAGAACTGCTGCAGCGGCCATGGCAATGCGACGGGACCCGAGCATGCGCCAGACAATCGTGTAAAGGCAAAATATCGACAGCGCTCCGCATAGAATCGAGAAGACGCGTGAGGCGATCAGGCCGGGTCCGGTCAATTCGAACCAGCCCGCCACCAGGATTGGGTATCCCGGCAGGATCATATAATTTCGCTGATCGATATGAGACCAAGTTCTCTGCGCTGTTTCGACGAGCGGAGTTGCAAAGTTCCCGTGCAGCAGAAACTCCTGCGCGGTTAAGTTGAACCAGCCTTCGTCATTGTAGGGAAGCTTGGTGGCGGCCACCGACCAAGCCAGCACGGCATAGACAACAAGAATGCCGCACAACACCCACCGTCGACCGATCGGGAAACTCATTTTGGAGGTTTGACGGTACGCCCTTAGGATACAACGGCGAGCCCCTGCGGTCGAGATTCGCGGCGCGGACTGCGCATGGAGTCCGAGATCGGGTTATAGACTGGAACGTGGTGCTATCGCGGCGATCATTCCTGTCCAGTACGACCGCGCTGACGAGCTTTGCCTGCCGTTCGCGGAAGGCTTCCGGCTACCCGGGCTTCGCCTTCATCGCCAACGAAGACGGCGAAGCAGTGGCAGCCGTGGACTTGAACGTGTTCGCCGTGGCGAGGCACATTCGATTGCAGGGCCGACCCACTGGCGTGATCGCGCATCCCAGGCTGCCCCTGGTTCACGCGTTAACTCCGGAGAACGGCACGCTGCATGAAATTCGGTCCGACACGCTGGCGTTCTCGCGCAAGATCACGCTAGCGAGCGAGGCCCTCTCGATGCAGCTTTCCTCCGATGGAGCCCACCTCTATATCCTGTGCCGCCAACCGCGTGCCTTGATCCGTTTTGCGGTTGAGCGGTTTCAGGTGGACTGGCAGGTTCCGTTGCCCGCCGATCCGGTCGACTTCGATCTGGATCCAGAAGGCGGTATCGCGGCAGTGAGCTACGGGTCGCACGCTTCTCTCGGAATTTTCGAGACTATTAGCCGCGTTGCCGGACCTCTTATCCAGGCCTCTGGTGAAATCGGGGCTGTCCGTTTCCGCTCGGATTCGCGCGCTCTCATTGCCGCAAATCGCGGAGATCGGATGCTGTCGGTTTACCAGGTTTCGAATCGTCAGCTGATTGTGAATTTACCGCTGGCGGTGCGCCCGGACCATCTCTGTTTCAAGGCGGATGGCGGCGAACTGTTTGTCACCGGGGAGGGGATGGACGGAGTGGTAGTGGTGTCTCCGTTTTACACACCGCAGGTGTCTGAAACCGTGCTCGCCGGGCACGCGCCCGGGACAATGGCATCCTCGGTATCGCGGAAAGCCGCGCCTCAGTACCTGTTCGTAGCGAATCCTAAGTCTGGAGATGTGAGTATCTTGAATATCGCCAAGCGGCAGGTGATTGCCGTCACGGCTGTGGGGTCGGAACCTGGCCATATTACGATCACGCCGGATGACCAATATGTGCTCGTGCTGAATCAAGGTTCGGGCGATGTAGCGGTGATGCGGACGGCTAACATTACTCGGGCAACTACGGATTTTAAACGGTCGCGTAAAGGGCCGCTGTTTATGATGATTCCGGTCGGCTCGAAGCCTGTAAATGCTTCGGTAATGACGATTTAAGTCGAGAGTTTGGACCCTCTTATACATCTTCACCAGGCTTCAAGATTGGAACGTTGCCGCTGATCTCGTTGAATCGCTGTGTTGCCAATCGTTCCAGGCGCTGCGCTTGGACTTTTAGCGTGCGCCTAAGTCCTTTGGAAACATCCCGCTCGCTGATGACACGCGCGAGCGCAGCGATAGTGGTCGCGCGTCGGGCAATTCGCACATCTGGATGCTTGCGCTGATCATAGAGTTCTTTGGGGATAATGGAGCCGCGCATCGAAGGCGGTAGTTTGACCGGCTTCGAGGCCGCGATGTCGCCTTCGTTTAGGACAGCACCGAAGCTGGATTGTTTCACAACATGTTGAAAGACGGTGTACTCCGCTGCGTTGAGAATGATCTTTGATTCCACATCTTTGCTGACCTTGTGCTGAAGTTCCCAAATCGGCCAAACCTCAATTTCCGCCACTTCAAACGGGTCCAAAACGTTCATGGCGACCGCGTCTGTTCGTTGATTGGTCAGGTGACGGGAAATGCGAGATCTCAACATCTCATTGGTCTGACCTACATAGAGATGGGCTCCCCGTCGTAGTCGTAGAAGGCATATACTCCCCACTTCGCGTTTCCGACCTTCTTGCCGTTTGCGTCCGACGTGTTCAGAAAAGCTCGCATTTGTCGTCGGATTGCCGCTACATCCTGGGGAACACCCTGCGGGTCATTCGCCGATTTCGGCATTAGACGCAATTCATTACCCGAGTAGCGGCTGCGAGTGGCTCCAAGAGCTTCGTGCTTAGCCAACTCACAACTGGAACTACGAGTCCGTCTCCGAAAAGGTGATAGGCGTCATTATACTTTGCAGGCAGAGGGTAGGCTTCGGGCGCTCCCATCAAACGAGCGAGTTCGCGCGGCGACAAAAGCCGCGATTTTATATGGTGGCCTTCGACAACGACAATCGTTTGACGACTCGAACCCCCAACCGGCGTCCGGAGGCATCCCGAGATCTGGTCGAAGCGAATCTCGGCTCTCTGAACTGCCACGCCATCTTCGTTGGGCCGGGTGCGTTTGTACACCGTGCCCACAATGCGCTTGCCGAGCAGCTGAGCCTTCTTCAGCTTCTCAACATGGGGTGGGGCCATGAGGCTTATAAGCCGTTGCGTCTGCTCCTTGGAATTCCATTGCACGCCGATCGGTT
Organism: Bryobacterales bacterium; assembly: GCA_025353235.1. Taxonomy (GTDB): domain Bacteria; phylum Acidobacteriota; class Terriglobia; order Bryobacterales; family Bryobacteraceae; genus JANXQZ01. Next base: position 4,011 of record JANXQZ010001068.1, on the reverse strand, counting down.
TGTCTTCGATGATGGAGGCGAGCGATGGAGTCGAAGTGTATGGCACGGAGAGTTGCCACCAAACCCAGGAGTCCAGCAGATGAGCCGGCAGACGCGAGTGCGCCATCCGAAGCGATGGCGTATGCCAAGGTTCCGAGGCACGGGCCAAAACGTATTCAGATGGTATTTTTGCTGTCGAATGAACAGCCACCATAAAGAGCCGAGGTCGGGATTGTGGAACGAAACGCACGGCATCGATCACTAGTGCGCCGACCCGATAACCCTCTTGGGCCAGAACGCTTACAATGCCAGTGAAGTCTTTGCCTTGGTTGGAGGTGAGTGTGCCGACTACGTTCTCCAAAACGACGACTTTTGGAATTCGTCCGAGGCTCGTGAGGTCCTGAACGAGCTTCCAAAATGGTTTGAACGTACCGCTCCGCTGGCCACTAAGCCCCGCGCCGTTACCAGCGAGCGATAGGTCCTGACAGGGAAAGGAACCCCAAATCAGTGTAGGTGTACCAGGGAGAAGGTTCGGGCGAAGCCGTGCTACGTCACCCACTTTAAGCTCACCATCGCCGAAATACGATCGGTACGCAGCGGCTTTCTTTCCGCAAATATCATTTGCAAATGTACAACGCCAAGCTGCACCCAAACCAAGTCTAGCCATGCCCCCTCCCGCAAAGAACTCGTAGAAGGGGTGCTGCCCAGCTTCCATCTGGGTCAATTTTATCCGTTCATGACCGTTCATGTCCATTGCGCTATAAATCGGCTGAAGCGATCAAATTCTGTAACCGGCTACAATCTAAACAAGAGCCAACTGCTCTTCCGTGGGTTCGGCTCAACAATACCACGGCTCGTTCAAATACGGGATCGCCGCCCGAGGCATCAGGTCGAACACCTCCGGCATCCGCTCGCCGTTTGCAAGCTCCCAGAACCGCGCGAATATCTCCCGCCGCAAGCCCTTTCCCGCAGCAACTTTCAAGGCCGCAGCCGCTAGCTCATCCATCTCCGGCACGGGATGGCTCCAGCGGTGCAACAGAGCCGGAGCATCGTAGCCTCTCAGCACCGCCTGGACATCATCCAAACCCAGCAGCAACGATCCCGCCGGGATCAGCAGGCGCAACGCCAATTGAACTGGACTCACTGCATCCACCAGATCCAAATCGAGCAGCACGGTCAAGAGATGCCGGTAACTCTGCAGCGTGGTCCAAGGAGTGAATGGAATGAAGGTCGGAGCCAGCGCAAGATCCAGCCTTCGGAACTCGCGGACCACGCTGACGAAATCAGCGCACGTGTGTCCCTTGTCCAGCTTGCGAAGCACTGCATCGTCCAGCGATTCCACCGCGCTGGTGACGAATAGGCAGCCAGTCTCCTTCAATAGAGGAAGCAGGTCGCGATGGTTGCGCAGGTGCTCAATCTTGATCGTCGCGTCAAAGGACAGGTGCGGAAATTCGCGATGCAGCGCTTCCATCACGCGACGGGCATGCCCCGGTCCATTAAAGAAATCAGGATCGCCAAAGGTGATGTGCTCCGCTCCCGAGGCCACTTGCCTCCGTATGTCCTCAAGCACCACCTCAGGCTGCACAACTCGGAATGCGCCGTTATACACCGGGACCACCGGGCAGTGCCGACACATATGTTTGCAGCCTCGGCTCGCTTCGGTATACCCTGCCAAGCGCGACTGCCCATTTACTTGAAGCTGAGAGTAGCGCTCGGGTGAGGCTAAATCCGAACGATCAGGCACAAGAAAGCGCAGACGTTCCAAAGAGACGACCGGGGCGGCCGAGATCGGCCGGCTTGTCCCCAGTTCGTTCGCGAGACGCACAAGCCCCGGCTCGAATTCTCCGCCAAGAATGGTTCCGATCCCGAGTTCCCGCAAATAGGAACCGTTTAAGGGGGCGTAAAGACCGTAACAGCACAGATGCGCTTCGGGTGCGATTTCGCGCACTCGGGCGATCACGGGGATGGCTAAGCGCGCAGCCGTGTGCATCGGCAAATAGAACGCGATCAGGCCGACGGTTCCCCATGCGTTCTCGGGCAATCGATCTACGCTGAGGTCGAAGCATGTGACTGTATTTCCGGCGGACCGCAGCCACGCCGCTGGAGAAGCAAGGCCAAACGGCTGCCGTCCTAACTCGTAGGTGGAGATTAGAACTACATGCATGCGCGATAATTTTATTATCCTCGAACTATTTTCACTTTGTCTTCAAGCTCGCAAGTGATGTCTTTGCATATAAATAGAAATGAATCCTGAGTACGTCCTCGTCGCTTAGTGTTCTATACGTACTGTTAGTACTAGACATCTTTAGACACTTAACGTAAGATAAAGCGTCCAGGAGTAGTCAAGAACGCATTTGCCTCGAAAGCAAACGACTCGTTCGAAAGGTAGGTCCTCGTGTCCTTATCCGCTCGGTTTAGAGTAAGTCCGCTTTCCGAGGCTGCCAAGCCCCCAACCATCTCTCCAGAGGAGCATCTGGATGAGCTGCTGCAGGATTATTGGTCGGGAGATCCGGCCGCAATCCCGCATCTTCGTCGGGCTCTCGCGGGAGGGCTGCACTTCTTCTCAAAACGCAGGCTTAGCACCGGTAGCGCTCGGGATGGGGTTGGGGACCTCTTAGATTCTGGAATGGCGGCTCTGAGGGCAGGCGAGATACACTCAGGTGCCGAGCTTACGGGTTTTCTGCGCATTGCGATGAAGGCCAAGTTGGAAGAAGCCACGGCACTATCAAGGCTGGTTGTACCTGCTGACCGTATTCAGGTTAGGAGGATGAAGGAAGCGCTAGCGCAGTTCTCTCAGCGCGATCGGGAAGCGGTGATGCGCTTCAGCGAAGGGCAGCATCCCGACCTGATTTGCGCCGATTTGGGGCTCTCGCTCGCGGAATTTTCGACGCTCGAAGTGCGGCTGAAGGCTCGCTTCGCTGAACTAAGCGGACAGGGTGTTCGCCATTAGCGCGGGTGAAATTACGCCTGCCCCGCCTTGGCCCGATTCGCTGCTCGCACCTCTTTGATGATCGGCCCGTAAGCTTCCTTGTCGAAAGGAGGACACCCTGTCGGCCATTGCCCGAGCGGATGATCCTTCTGCCGCATTAAATACGTGCAGTACGTGAGCGTCTTGCACACCCGCCTCTCTTCCAGCACACCCTTCTCCAGCGCGTCCTTTGCAAACTCGGGGTAAGCCAACGCATTGCGCCCCAACCCAACGAACCGAATGTTCCCGTCTGCCACATTGCGCGCTCCGGCGTTGATCGAGTAGATCTGCAGCCAGCTATAGCCCGTTCCTACCATCGGCAGCTCTGGAAAGGTGCGCTGCAACTCGCCCGCGATGCGGAAATGCCGATCCACCCCATATAGGGGATGCTCCGGCTGTTCGTAGTTCCCCTCGTCTGGCGCTTCGAAGGGGCGGAGAACGTGCGGGTTGTAGTAAGGGCAGCCGAGCGAGACGTTTAGAAGTTGCAATCCCCGGTCGCGAAACCAGCCGATCGCTTGCTTTACTTCGGTTAGATCTTCCATCAGCGGATTATCGGGATTGACACCCCAACCGTGCGGGTAAGGTGTCTCGTATGCGAGGGGAACGCCGGTCGGCACCGAGTATGGCACGCTGTCGAAGCAGCCCAGCCGCATGCACAGCATTAGATTGTCGCCGAACTCAGCCTTCATCTTCCCGAGCACATTCCGGATGAGCCGAGTGCGATTCTCAAGCGATCCGCCATAGCGGCCCTCGCGCTGTTTGGCCCCGAGGAGCTCGTTCAGCAGATATCCGTGCGTCACCTTTAAGTCGATTGCGCGGAAGCCGGCTTGCAGCACCAGCCGCGCAGCCGCTACGAAATCGTCTTCCAGCCGTTCTAGCTCGTCGTCCGAAATCACCGGATAGTCGGCAGGCGTGTTCGTCCTTTGGTTGATCAGCGGATTGTGATAGGCGATGATTCGCTTGGGCACGCTGTAGCGTCCGGAATGGGTAAGCTGCACAGGCATCAGCAGATCGTCCGACGTTCCCCAGTGTTCGCGATGGACCCGGCGCATCATCTCCCCGAG
>JANXQZ010000982.1 GCA_025353235.1 Bryobacterales bacterium | reverse complement strand
CGGCCAAGCGCTCGATCTCGAACTGTCGGGCGGACCGCGGAACAGCCAACGCTCCTATGTGACGGGGCTTAAGACGGTTCCGTTGTTTCAATTGGCTGCCGACGCGGCGACTCTCTCGCCTTCCCACGCCGCCATGTCATTCGCTACCGAATTCGGAGTGTCTTACCAGCTCGTGGACGATTATCTCGATGGCGAAATTGACGACCTGCGGCAAGTGACCGATCAATTCGAGCATGCACGCGAATGCCTGGAACCCTTTGGAGAGCGGGCCAGCCACCTGGAAGACCTGTTGGATTATCTGAATGCAAAACTCTGGGAAGACGGTAGCAGTCATCGGTAGCGGCTTCGGAGGCTTAGCGACCGCAATCCGACTGCAAGCCCGAGGCTACCAGGTGTACTTGGTTGAAGCGCGGGATAAGCTGGGCGGCCGCGCTTACGTCTACGAGCAGGATGGCTTCAAATTTGACGCCGGCCCCACTGTGATCACCGCGCCGTTTCTGATCGACGAAATCTTCGAGGCGGCCGGGCGCAAGACTGCTGATTACGTCAGCATCGTTCCGGTGAATCCATTTTATCGGATCGAATTTCACGATGGCCGCTGGTTTGAATATAACGGCGACGAGGCGGAAACCGAGCGGCGGGTTGCGCAATTCGCGCCGGGTGACGAGGCTGGCTACCGGCGGATGATCTTGCAGGCGAAAGCCATCTTTGAGAAGGGCTTTGTCGAACTGTCCACCCGGCCATTTCTGAAGTTCTCCGACATGCTTAAAGTGGCGCCCGACTTGGTCAGACTGCAATCCTACCGCACTGTCTACAGCTTCGCAGCGAAGTACGTGAAGGATCCCATGTTGCGGAGGGTGTTCAGTTTTCATCCTCTCCTAGTTGGCGGTAATCCATTCCAGACCACGTCCATCTATGCGCTGATCCACTATCTGGAGCGGCAGTGGGGCGTCCACTATGTGATGGGTGGAACCGGGGCTTTAGTCGCCGCCATGGGACGGTTGTTCCAGGAATTGGGAGGCTGCCTGTTGCTCTCTTCGCCAGTGAAGCGAATCACTCTAAAAGATGAGCAAGCCGCTGGGATCGAATTAGCAAACGGCAGGCGCATCCAGGCAGACGCGGTGGTGAGCAACGCCGATCTCGCCAACACCTACCGCTTGCTGCTGCCGCCCGAATCTCGCAAGAAGTACACCGATCGCAAACTAGACCGAATGCGGTACAGCATGTCGCTCTTCGTGATCTACTTCGGCACATCGAAGAAGTATCCCAACATCCGCCATCATACGATTATCCTGAGCGAGCGCTATCGCGAGCTGCTGCATGAAATCTTCAACACCAAGCACCTTGCAGAGGAATTCTCGCTGTATTTACACAGGCCTTCCAGCACGGATGAATCAATGGCCCCGGATGGCTGCGACTGTTTCTATGCCTTGATTCCCGTTCCCAACCAGTTGAGCGGGATCGATTGGAAGCAGCAGGCGGTGCCCTTCCGTAATCGGATTATGACGTTTTTGGAGGAGAAGTATCTGCCGGGTCTCGCGGCGAACCTGGTCACGGAACGAGTCTTCACTCCTCTGGATTTCGAAACCACCCTGAACAGCTATCGCGGCGCCGGGTTCTCGTTTGAGCCGATACTGAGACAGTCGGCTTGGTTCCGGCCCCACAATGAATCTGAGGATGTCCGAAATCTGTTCTTCGTCGGGGCAGGCACCCACCCAGGTGCTGGAGTTCCAGGCGTGCTTTGTTCGGCGAAAATTGCGGAGAACCTGATTTGCGATCGTCTTCCGAACTAGCTCTGTATCCTTTATATGTGCGAGCCGCCGAGGTGACGGCGGAGAACTCCAAGAGCTTCTACTTTGCTACGCGGTTCTTTCCTCGCGAGCTGGCGCGGTCGGCTCACGCAGTGTATTGGTTTTGCCGCCACACTGACGATTTAGTGGATGAATGCGCCAACGTGGAGCAGGGTCGTCGCGACCTGGAAGCGTGGGCGCGAGAAGTGGAGTCGGCGTTCCGGGGCGGCATTACCCAGAATCCGGTGCTCCTGACTTTTCTCGATGCGAAACACCGGCATTCGATCCCCTCTGAATATCCGCTGGATTTGATTGAAGGGATGCGCATGGACCTCGAGAATACGCGCTACCAGGATTTTGCCCAGCTCAGGGTGTTTTGTTATCGCGTCGCGTCAGTTGTTGGACTGATGATGTCGCACGTAATTGGCTATAACGGCGATGCCTTGAAGTATGCGATTGATCTCGGCATTGCGATGCAGCTCACAAACATCCTCCGGGACATCGGCGAGGATCTGGATCGCGGACGCATCTATCTGCCGAGCGAAGAAATGGCTCGATTCGGCTATTCGGATCAGGATCTTAAACGCCGAGTTAGGAACCAGTCGTTCCGCGACCTAATGCGCTTTCAAGTGGAACGGGCGAGAGGATTCTACGCGGCGGCCGAGCCCGGAATCCCTTTGCTGTCCGCCAACGGAAGATTCGCCGTGAAAGTGGCTTCGGACGTCTATCGCGGCATTCTGAAACAGATAGAGCGCAGCGATTTCGACGTCTTTGACCACCGCGCTTATGTTCCAGCCGTTCAGAAGTATTGGATTATGGCCAGGTCCATGGCGATCCCGATCGCGCGGCTGGCATGGCGCTAGAGCAAGCCATTCGTCGTTCCTCACTGGCGACGCTAGCCGGACTGGTGCCTCACTATCTCGCCTTTTACTGCTTCGGTTCGCCCCTCTGGACTGAAACGATCTCCGAATGGATCATGGCTCATACGCCTTCGCATTACGCCGTGGCGATTTTGCAGACGTTCGGCCCGTGGGCGAAACCGTTCGCCGTAAC
>JANXQZ010000214.1 GCA_025353235.1 Bryobacterales bacterium | reverse complement strand
TTGAGCGATGCCGTGTTAGCCAAATCCGGCGGCACTGGTACGTTTCATGCTTCGCGCGGAATCCGCAGCAAGTGGTTGATCTTAACGGCTGCGATTCTCGCTGGAGCCGGAGCAGGAATCGCTTTGGGTCAAGTGCAGGCCAAGACGGCGTCCGTATCCCCCGTCACTCCCACACAGATTGGCAATCCTAGCATCCTGATCGGCGGTCCGAAATGAAGTGGTTAGTCCTGCTTTGCGCGGGTCTGCTGGCGCAGGCCCAATCTGGAATCGCTCCCCCTCAAATTGGGTTCGTTCTGAATTCCGACCAAACCGTACGGCCTTTGATCGGCTTTGCGGGCAACCTAATCTCAGGCGATTCGATCTTCGAGGGAGTTCTTTCCACGGCCTCATCCGCCTCCTGGACTCTGGTGAAGACCCCTTCGACGCTGGTAGCCTCAGATCTCAAGCACAACTTTCAATTCAGCCTGGATACCGATGATGGCAAAGCCCTCTTTGCCTTCTCGCAAGATGGGGTGCCCGCACTCGTTTTTCTCCCTGGAAGCAATACCCTGCAGCAATGGCGGACCGACCACTTCGAATGGGTTCGCTTTTTCGCCGACTCGCTGGGCGGGGACCCAGTTGCGATTGCAAGGCCAACTGAGAATTGGGTTCGTTTCGTAATTCGCCGTCCGGATGGATTCTGGCAACTGGATCTCTCGACGCAAGATGGCTCCATTCTGGGTCAAACCGCGCTTCCTCGGATTCAGGGATCGGTCCTGCTGCAAGCGGACGGCTCTCTGATCTACCTGGATCAATCCTCGCTGGTGATCGGATCTCGCAGGATTGAACTCGGATCCGTCGGCGGTGAACTGCGCTCGATTGGCGATGGATGGGTTCAGGTCGGCCAACTCGCAGTGAGAATCACGCCCGGGCACGAACAGGTCTCGCAATTTCCCGAGGTGGCCCCATGTTGCGAAAACTGATCCTCCTGGGGTGTCTGTCGCTGCCTGCCTGGGCTCAACTCCAAGTCTTCCAGTTTGACGGAACCACGGAAACTCCCGTGATCGGAGTCTACCAAGTTCCCGCCGCCGCACCGGGGGACACTTTGGAGATACGCTTTCGCGTGCGCAATACGGGGACCGGTCCGGAGAACTTTAAGACGCTCTCCATCGCCGGGCAGGGATTCCGAATTTCGGCCACCCCTACGCTCCCCTATGTCATCGCGTCCGGACAGTTCGCTGATTTCAAGGTCGCTTTTTCCCCAGACGCTCCCGGCTTTTATAGTGCAAACCTGCAGGTGAATGGGACTACGATTTATGTTCGGGGCACTGCGGCGCCTGCGGCGGTTTTGTCGGCAGGCACCACAGTCCTCGCGGCAGGCGGAACGGTCGACTTCGGAGGTACGGAGCGCGGCACAACTGTTACCAGGAGTTTCACTCTTTCCAACCCGTCCAACAGCGTGATCGCCATCTCGTCTATCTTGGTTTCGGGCAACGGCTTTCAAGGGCCAGTGGGCGTCTCTTCGGCTCTCAGTCTCAGCCCTGCGCAGTCAGCTTCCTTCCAGATCGTGTTTGCACCCCAGGCGTCGGGGACCTTCACGGGCAAGCTGACCGTAGATCAGCGATCCTTCATCCTCACAGGCCTCAGTCTCGACCCCCCCTTGCCCAAGGCGTCTATCGTGCTGAACTCGCAGGCGGGACAGAGTGCGCAACAGGCCGTAGTCTCCATACAGCTAGCGGCGGCATCCAAGGTGAGCGGGACGGGGACTCTCACGCTCGATTTCAAACCTGCGGTGGCTGGCGTTACCGACGATCCTGCTATTCGGTTCCTCTCGGGTCCTCCGCGAGTGGCTACCGTGACCATCGCGCCTGGCGACTCGGCGGGGACGTTTGGCGCGCTGGCTCAACTTGGTTTTCAGACCGGTACCACGGCCGGCACCCTGACATTCACTCTGAAATTTCCGAGCGGAACACAGCAGATAAGCACGACGATTGCTGCCGCGCCAATCTCTTTCGATACTGCCAGCGGAACGCGCCGTGTCAGCGATCTGGACGTGAGCCTGATCGGCTTCGACAATACCCATTCGGCTTCGCAAATAACCTTCACCTTCTACGGACCGGCAGGGCAAGCTCTCGCTCCGGGCCCAATCAAGGTGGACGAGACGAGCGATTTTCGCGCCTACTTTAGTTCCACCCAGGCCGTCGGCGGTGCCTTCGCACTGCGCGCCACGTTCCCGGTAACGGGCGACGCCACGAAAGTGGTAGGCGTGGATGTTGAGATGACAAACTCGGCCGGGATCGCGAAAACCCAGAGGATCACTTTCTAACATCAACACAACTATGTCGGTCAATCGAACACCACTGTCTTGTTGCCATAACACAGGATGCGGTGCTCCAGGTGCCAAGTTACCGCCCTGGATAACACAGCCTTCTCGATCTCCCGGCCTCGTCCAGTGCTGCCGTAACATAGTGGCTGGTAGCGCCGATCAGTTTTACCCCGCGCTGGAATGCCGCATGATAAGGTCGAGCGCCCACGAAAGCCGGCAAGAAAGAATGATGAACATTGATGATCCGAGCTGGATACTCCTGCACGAACTCAGGCGACAAGATTTGCATGTAGCGAGCCAGCACGATCAGCTCGATCCCCTCAGCCGCTAACATTCGGCGTTGCTCCCGTTCAGCTTCTTGCTTCGCATCGGGCTTCTGTGGAACGTGGCGGAACTCGACTCCATAAAATCGCGCGAGGGCTTCCCCGCCAGGGTGATTGCCGATGATCAGCGGAATGGAGCAGTGCAACTCGCCGGCTTGTTGCCTTTGAAGGAGGTCAACTAGGCAATGAAGATATCGAGAAACAAAAATCGCTACTGTTCACCGGGATACGATTCTGAAAGTCCTGGTGCTCGCTGGCGAGAAGTGCGCCAAGATCATCGGAAACAACGTTCGCAACATCCGCACGACAATGTCGCAAGCGTGCCGGCGACGAGGCATTTATACCCCAGATCAATAATTTCCGAGCGGCGCTCCGGGCACATTGTTCCCATACCGCCGATGATGATGCCGAGCGA
>JANXQZ010000949.1 GCA_025353235.1 Bryobacterales bacterium | reverse complement strand
AAGCAGGTGATAACAGCTCTGGGACAAATGAAGTCGAAGTGGATCCACAGGTATGTGCGTAGTGCTCAGCGAATGTAATCGTTTGAGAGGATCCATCGGTCATACTCGAAATCGAGCCAACGGAATCATTGAGATAAACTTGGCCATTTCCGGCATAGCTTGAAACGCCGCTGAGGTATTTGTCGGCGATCGCTTTAGCCGTCGTGGGATCGGATGGGCAAGTAAAGGATTGTACAAGGACGAACCTAGATGTGTCAATTTCTCTTTCTCGATAAAGGGGCTCTTGCTCAATGTACGGCAGTAATAGCAAGAACATTGGAGAGCCATAACTCCCATTTCTTTTTTTACCGTCGAGTCGCGGCAAGCGGTCATCATTTACAGTCGAGTAATTTTGCACGGCGATGCCGAGCTGCTTGACGTTATTGATACACTTAAGGCGAATCGCAGCATCGCGAATTTTTTGCACTGCTGGAAGCAGTAGCCCGATGAGAATTGAAATGATCGCTACTACGACGAGGACTTCTATTAGCGAAACCGCGTGTCTTTTTGCAAATGCAGTAGAATGCGTCATGGCAACCTCTAAGCTAGTGAAATGGTCTTGTAGATTATGCCACTCTCCCGATGACAACTGGGATTGAGTAGGATAAGTAAGTTTTATGTAGATAGCATAGATTTAGAAGAAAACAAGTTCTACAATCTTAGTCCAGGCGATTGTTAGATTTCTTGTTTCCGTCTCACATATACATTCTAAAAATTACGCGGCCCTTTTAGTAGATTATGCTCCGGCACTGCAGCGAGAAACAAGCAGAAATTGATTACTGACTTCTACAGTCCCAAGCGATACTACTTAGCGACTGCAATCGCTGGGTCTGTATTCCAAGGGACTGCACCGTTTACGTTTATTTGCTTAATGAGTATGGTAACGATAACGTTGTAATTAGCGCCACTTGTCAAAGTATTATCAGTTGCGAATTCGCCCACAGTAATTAGGCCAATCTGACCTGCGGCAATTGTATGTGCCTTTGAGATTGACGCTCCGCCGCCAACGGGCCATGCAGTAACTTGTACCCCTCCGGTAGTCTCATAACCTACCGCTATGTTGATCGTCGCGTTGGTAAGAATGGTACCGGCAGCAGTGCCCGTCTTTGGGTAACCAGCCACCCAGGACGGGTTCACTGCACGGGCGGACTCGCCGATGAGGAGAAGGGCGCAGACGGAGGTGAAGAGGATGCGCGTCGTCATGATGTGCTCGTGAGATAGCCTGCGCTCGATTCGTGCGGGGCAACCACACAGGGGATCCTCTTGGCCACTCGAACCCCGCCCTGTTCCAAAGCGGCGATCTTATCGGGATTGTTTGAAAGCAGGCGCACGCTGGCCACCCCGAAAAACCGTAGAATCTCAGCCGGCATTTGGTAACTCCGCAGATCGGCCTTGAAGCCCAGTTCCACGTTGGCCTCCACGGTATCGAAGCCCTGATCCTGCAACTCGTAGGCGCGCAGCTTGTTCAGCAGTCCGATCCCGCGTCCCTCCTGGTGTTCATAGATCAGCAGGCCCCGGCCCTCCTCGCTAAACAGGTTCAGCGCCAGCTCCAGTTGGGACCGGCAGTCGCAACGGAGGCTATGGAACACATCGCCTGTCAGACACTGCGAGTGGATTCGAACCAGCGGCGGGTCGGCAGGGTCGGCGATGTTGCCCATGCGCAAGACCACGCACTCTTCCTTCTGTCCTTGGTAGTCGCCTTCGAACCCGTAAATGCGGAAAAGGCCGAATCTGCTGGGGAAATTCGCCTCAGCGACTTTAGTTAGCATCTGTCAGTAAGTTCGCTTTCATTATAATGATCGGCAGGACGCGGATTGCCCGAGCAAAAACAACTCGTTATCTTATTGCTCCGGCTTGCCGTGGCCGGGTCATTCGCCAGCATCCTGGTGCGCTTCGCAGCCTTTCAGCGTATGTTGATGCGCGAAGAGCGCACTTTGCCGCAGCGATTAAAGCTCGCCCTGGGCGTCTCGGCTGTTTTCGGAGGCGGCGTCGGGGCGCGAGTCCTGATACCAACCTACCAAGCTGTGGACTTAGGGCTCGAAGGCAGCCTGCTTTCCGGCATGATCGGCGGATATGTCACGGGCTTAGTGGCTGGAATCTTTATTTCGCTTCCTGCCATGTTCAACGGGGAACTGATGTCGATGCCACTGTTCGCCGGGGTCGGCGTGCTCGGCGGTTTACTGCGCGACCTTGCCGAAGATAAAGAATACGTCTGGCGCTTCTCGCTGTTCGACCTCAGCGCAAAACGCGAGAATTTGCGGCGAAGCGCCTTTCAGATCGGCTGCCTCCTGGCCGTGATCGTCGCCGAGTTGCTGCAATGGTGGGTGGCGCGTCTTTTCCGGAACAAAGGCGGCGTATTTTGCCTGGCGCCTACAACCGGCCATGCCCCGACGGCGAACATTTTTTCCATCTACGCCAGCACCGTGTTCGCCGTAATTATCCCCCTCAAAATCTGGAACAACAGCCGGAATGAGAAGAAGCTGGAACTCCAGCAGTTGCGCCTAAACGAAGCGCGCCTGGCGGCCCTCACCAGCCAAATCAATCCGCACTTCCTGTTCAACACGCTTAATTCGGTATCTTCCCTGATCCGCACCAACCCGGAACAGGCTCGCAGCGTCGTGTACAAGCTGTCAAGTATTTTGCGTCGCCTGCTGCGCAATACGGACAATATGACAACCTTGCGCGACGAGCTGACGTTCATCGACAACTACATGTCCATCGAACTGGTGCGCTTTGGCGACAAACTGCGTTTCATCAAAGAGATCGACCCGGAGACAGTGGATCGCATGGTGCCGAGCATGCTTCTTCAGCCCATAATCGAGAACAGCATCCGCCACGGCCTAGCCACCAAAGTGGATGGCGGTATGATTCGATTACGGAGCCGCATCATCGATGATCGGCTTCATTTGTTTGTGGAGGACGATGGAGTTGGAATTGCAGAAGCCAAACTGGCAACGCTCTTCGAGCAGGGAATCGGGGTCAGCAATGTAAACGAGCGACTTAAGGTTCTGTTCGGGAACGAATACCGAATGTGGATCGACAGCAAGCCGGGCGAGGGGACCCGTACAGGCATTGAAATCCCCGCGGCATACTCCGGCTCGGCAGGGCAAGCGCTCTCGCCAGCCAGTTAAAATTCATTGGGAGAACCATTGAGCGACTTCAACTATTCCCTCGTCATTCCGGGAACCGATTCCTTTCAGCGAACAATTTCGCATCGCACCCGCAGAGTTTACGACTACTTGGCTGGCGTATACCCGGCATCCACCTTTCTTTTCCACTCGAAAGCGCATAAGTGCGCTCTGGACATGGCTGGCATTCGGGATGGAATGCGCGTGCTGGAAGTTGCCACGGGGAGCGGCGAGATGTTTCGGAGGCTGGTGAAGGCGAATCCAGGCGGGTCCACGACGGGGCTCGATCTTTCTCCTAATATGGCGGCGCGCACCCAGCGTCGGGCTCGCGAAGAGTTTCCGGGTGCCAAGGCGAACTGCCAAGCTGTGGACGCTCGCCACATTCCGTTCCGGGACGAGACCTTTGACGCCGTGGTGTGCTGCTATCTGCTGGAGCTGTTGTCCACCGACGACATCGCGATCGCGCTGCGGGAATGCAGGCGCGTGCTCCGACGCAAGGGTACCTTCACGCTGGTGCTGATTGGGCAGAATACCGATCTTTTTAATCGCGCTTACAAGGTTTGCGGGAATATCGCTCCTGCGTTTTGGGGCAGGCAGGTGGATCGGCGGGTTCCTGGGATGATTGAGGCCACCGATCTGCAGATTGTGGCTGAACGGACTGTTCGCCAAGGTTTTTATCCGTCGCGCGTCATTTGCGCACGAAGGTGAAGACGCTCGCACCTTAACCAAGTGGCCTGTCCGGATCTTTCTCAAAAGGCAGGCCTTCACAGAGAAGGCTGAGTTCGAGCTCGTCGGCATCGCCCGCCGCGTCTAGATGCCTCTCGATTCGTCGACCCAGTTCCAGTTGCCCGTCCAGCGTGAGAAGCGCCGCCGTCGGGCTTTCCAGCACGCAGCGCTCGAAAACATGGGCCGCCCGTTCCGAGCGAAACGTCGGCACCATCAACTGGACCGATGTTCCGTCGGTCAAGGCGATGAACCATAAATGGCCGAGCACCCGGGCATCGAAGAACTCGTAAACGAGAGTGCTTCGGGATGCGACAGACCCGCGAGTAGGGATGGTGACCGCCATGGATAAAGCTTGCTGAGCAGCGTGCAAGCTTTATCGTACGGGCGATTACGCGCGAAATCACTAGTCAATTCGGGCTTTCGGCCTAGGGCTGAAGTACTCAAAGTTTCGGCTTTTCCGTACTAACCCCCGCTTATACTACTCCAAGTAGGCCGGTCCCATTCGGGCTTCCCAATCCCGAGCATGCATCCCATCCGGGGCCAGCCGTGTATGCTCCGTTGTCGCCCAAGAGGATATCGTGAAGGGCTTTCTTTCCAGGGGCGGCGGCGTACAGCTTCGGATTCAGGAAGCCGAGCGGCTTCTT
>JANXQZ010000210.1 GCA_025353235.1 Bryobacterales bacterium | reverse complement strand
GTTCAGACCAGCAGGTATATCTCACGGCTTTTACCGAAGAATCGCCTAAGAACGGTCCTGCAGTTACGTTCACTGGCCTAATTCCCGATCTCCATCACTATAAAGGTTCGTTTGGAGGCCGGGTTTTTCCCCTCTGGCGCGATAAGAACGCGCGCCTTCCCAATCTGCCTCGAAATTTACTCACGTTCTTGGCTCAGACGTACGGGATCGCAGCGAGTGCCCAAGATGTCGTTGCCTACATCGCTGCCGTCGCCGCTCACCCGGCATTCACTGCACGCTTTCAAAACGACCTCTCAACGCCAGGGTTACGAATCCCGCTCACAAGTGATCGGGACACCTTCAGCGAAGCCGTCGAGCTTGGCCGCAGGATTATTTGGCTTCATACCTTCGGAGAGCGCATGACAGATCCTAAGAGCGGGCGCCCAGCCCAACCTCCGCGACTTCCTCCCGCACGCATGCCACGTATACCAGCGGCAGGCGCGATTCCTCAAGATCCAGCGGCAATGCCCGATTCGATAAACTACGATGCGAGCAAGAAAAGGCTGCTCGTTGGACGAGGCTATGTAGAAAATATTGAGCCTGAAATGTGGTCTTATACCGTTTCGGGCAAGCAGATACTGTTGCAGTGGTTTAGCTACCGCAAGGCAAATCGAGAACGTCCGATCATAGGCGACCGACGGACTCCATCGCCGCTGGGGAGCATCCAACCCGATCATTGGCTTCCCGAATACACCACTGACTTACTGAACCTGCTAAACGTGCTTGGTTTGCTTATCGATCTTGAACCGAATCAGGCCGGACTTTTGGAGAAGGTCTGTTCCGGTTCCACGATCCCCTCGGAAGAGCTACGCAATGCGGGCGCATTTGAAGTTCCAGCCAAACAGAACCGCACTGCACAAAAGCTAACTGGGCAGCACCTGTTTGACTACGCGAGCATGTAAGGTTAAACGCGGCGCAGGAGCCGTTGGCCCGCAATCAGAAGCAAAGCACAAGCAGCCACCAGCGCAAGAGCTCTCGGCGCATTTCCCAAAATTGGAGGCGGCAGGCGCACGATCCCGCGCTCATCGGTCACCGCAGCTTCGCGCACATAGCGACCGTCGCTCGGACGCGCCCAATCATCGAAATTGGAAGCCAAATCGTCAAGCTGGTCCGCGACATCGGGTCCTCCTATCGGGATCCCATGTCCGGTGGCGACCACCACAGGTTCCAGGCCCGCAAGCCTGGCCACCGATTGAGCCGCAGCTCCCCAGTCGCTGGTGTAGTAAGCAGGCGGGCCATGCCATTCCGGCCGCTGAGTCGCTACCGCAACAGCCGATTCTTGCTTGGTGGTGACAAGCGCGTCGCCAGCAATCAACACTCTGTCTTGATCCCGAAATAAGGACACGTGCCCGGCAGTATGGCCAGGCGTATGGATCCAGCGCCAGCCCGGCAATCCCGGCACGGTGCCGTCCGCAGGCAGAACTTGCAAGCGCGGGCCAATATCGATGGGGCCGCGAGGATACGCCACGGACAGAATCGTAAACGCGCCTCCTCCCACGGTCGGGTCGGGCGGGGGATATTTGGACCTGCCCGTGAGATAAGGGAACTCAAGCGGGTGCGCGTACACGGGGACATCCCACGCTTCGCTGAGTTCCTTCACCGCTCCAATATGATCGAAGTGGCCGTGCGTTAATACGATGCAGGAGGGGCGCGCGCCAGGCCCAAACTGCCGCCCTACCCAGCTAAGAATGCGGTTGCTGAAGAAAGGCAGGCCCGTGTCGATAAGCACCCACGACCCGTCCGGCGCGGTCACGGTGTACAAGTTCACCATCACGGTTTGGAGTCCATGAACGCCTGGGGCCACCGAATCAAGGGTGCCCCAATCGCGGGCGGGGATCGAAATATCTCGCATCATTACTGCCGATTAGACAGCGCAGGGCAAGAACAGTTTCAAAGAGGCGTGCCCTTTAGAACACCAGGATCGGGTGATAAAGATGAGGCAGTTTCGCTTCGCCAATAGCCACCAACTCGCCATCGTCGCCGAGCGCCTTCACGTACTGCGACTCGGCGCGCTGCCGAAAAGGAGAGAGGCGGAAATCGCGCCCTTGCCTAATCTGAGCAACCGTTAGCGCGTCCACATGCTCGGATGGAAACTGCGGAAGCAACTGCGCCGCAGGAAGGATTGCACTTTGCAGATTATCCTCGGACGCAAGCTGCTGCAATTGTTCCAGAGTGTGAGCGCGCTCAAGCGTAAACCCCCCTGAGGCCAGCCGACACAGCGAGTGCAGCATGGCACCGCATCCCAGCTTCCGACCCAAATCGTGGGCGATGCCCCGCACGTATGTTCCCGCAGTGCAGTGGATAACAAGCCGCGCGATGGTTCCGTTAAACTCCAGCAGGTCGAGGGAAAAGACTGTAATTTCCACCGGTTTCAGTTCCACTGGAATCTTCTTACGGGCGAGT
>JANXQZ010000863.1 GCA_025353235.1 Bryobacterales bacterium | reverse complement strand
GCCCTTGGCGACTTCGAACGAAACGTTGTCAACGGCAACTGTGCGCGCGTATCTCTTGGTAAGGCCTTTGACCGTAATCATAGATAGAATTTGAAGTTACTGCGATTTTCCGTGGCGGTACATGTCAGATTAACATACGGGCTAATGACCAAGCGATGGTCCCATGATCTGAAAACCGGCGTCCACATATATGACGTTCCCGGTGACGCCTCGTCCCAAATGGCTCGCCAGAAAAACCGCCGTGTCGGCAACCTCTGCCGGATCGGTATTGCGGCGCAGAGGAGAGATGTCCTGCGTGCCCTCTAGAAGCTTGGAAGAGTCCTTGATGCCGCGGAAGGATGCGGTCTTCACTGCGCCGGCTGAAATTGCATTCACCCGAATGTTGGACGGCCCTAGATCGCTCGCCAGGTACCGGACTGTGGATTCCAGCGCCGCTTTCGCCACGCCCATGACGTTGTAATTCTGAACCACGCGCACCGCGCCCAGGTAGCTGAGGGTGATGATTGACCCGCCGCCCTCTGATTTGGGGGGCATCAGGCCTGCTGTCGCGCGCGCAACGGCTACCAGCGAATAGGCACTAACGTCTAACGCAAGTTTGAAGCCCTCGCGAGAGCCTTCGATGAAGGGGCGGCTCAGATCCTCGCGCTGGGCGAAGGCGATACTGTGAACCACGGCGTCGAGCGGCCGAGCATGCTCTTTCAACTGGGCCGTCAAGGCGGTGAGTTGCTCGTCTTGCGAGACGTCGCACGGAAGTACTTTTTGGGCCTTGAGGTCTTGAGCGAGATCCTCGACCGTGAGTCTCTGGCGCTCGCTTTGATAGGTCAGGATAAGGTGCGCCCCCTCTCGAGAAAAGGCTTGGGCGATGGCGTAGGCAAGGCTCCACTTATTCGCGACTCCGAGAACAAGGGCGGTCTTGCCTGCTAATAAATCAGGCATGAAGGCTTATTGTAACGAAAAGCCCGCGATGTAGGGCAGATTGTTAAATCGGCTCCGCGTTTGCATCTACTCAGGGCCGATTGCCAATCGGCCGCAGATTAACAATCTGCCCTACCTACCAAGGCTTGCTAGTAACTCTTCCTCGGCATTCGCCGAACCCGATCGGCACCAGGCCTTCCTTCTCGCACCGACCCCGCAGGATGATCTCGTCGCCATCTTCTAGAAATTTGCGCGTTTCCCCCGTGGGGAGTTGAATCGGTTCCGCTCCACCGCGGGTCAGCTCCAGCAAACAGCCACGTGAATCGGAAGCCTCGCCTGAAACCGTGCCGCTCGCAATCAAGTCCCCCGTGCGTAAGTTGCAGCCATTGCTCGTATGATGCGCAACCATCTGTGCCACCGTCCAATACATGTCGCGAAAATTGCCACGGCTGAGTCGGACAGGCTTCACTCTCGTTTGCCTCATCGCATCCGTCTCAATCCAAACCTCGAGATTAATGTCGAGACCACCCTTGGCTTGATCGTTCGCATCAGTTAAGTAGGCGAGGGGCTTCGGATCGCCTTCTGGCCTTGCGTACGCGGCCGTTCGAAATGCCGATAGCGCTTCCGTTGTCACCACCCAGGGAGAGACGGTGGTCCCAAAGCTTTTCCCTAGAAACGGACCCAGCGGCTGATACTCCCAGGCTTGAACGTCCCGCGCTGACCAATCGTTCACCAATGAAAATCCGAAGACTCGATCGCCTGCCTCACCCACCGGAACAGGCGTTCCTAACGCATTGCCGGCACCAATATAGAACCCGAGTTCCACTTCATAGTCCACTCGCTGGCTCGGACCGAATTGCGGAGGCTGATCCGTTGGCTTCGTCTGTCCGCTGGGCCATGCGATTGGACTGTCACTCACCACTACCGACGATGCCCTTCCGTGGTAGGCAATGGGCACGTACTTATAGTTCGGAAGCAGCGGATTATCTGGCCGAAAAAGCCGACCTACGTTCGTGGCGTGCTGCTCCGACGCATAGAAATCCGTGTAGTCTCCGATCTGCGCAGGCAACAGCATCTTGCAATCTTCCATCGGCGTCAGCGCTGCCGCGAGCCTCTCCCGATCTGTCGAAGCAACCCGCAGCCAGCGTGAAATTTGCAGCCGTAGAGACCGGTGAAATTCAGACC
>JANXQZ010000792.1 GCA_025353235.1 Bryobacterales bacterium | reverse complement strand
CTCCAGCCCTAACGCTCGCTATGTGCAGTGGCGCGCCGAGTTGAGCGGGAGTGGAGCGGTGGTGGAAACGATCACCGTTGCCTACCTACCTCAAAACACCCCGCCCGTGATCCGCAGCATCAACGTGAGTACCCAGGCTTCGGCGCCAGGGAAAGCTGGCTCCACAGCTTCGGGATCGGCTTCGGCGGCTTACAGCATTACAGTTACCGATACGGGCGAGAGCTCGGCTTCGGCCGGTACCCCCACCCAAACACTTTCTCGCAGCAGCGGTTCGCAAATTCAAGTATCCTGGCAAGCTGACGACCCCGATGGCGACCGCTTGGTTTATTCGTTGTACTTCCGAGGGGAGGAAGAAACTCAGTGGAAGTTGCTGCGGATGAGTATGTTCGAGAATTCGCTTCTGCTGGATGGCGACATTCTGGCCGATGGGCGCTACTATTTTCGCGTGGTCGCCTCGGACCGCCCGTCGAATGCTCAAGCGGCTGCAAGGCAGGCGGAATTGGTAAGTTCGCCGGTCTTGATCGACAACACGCCCCCGGTGGTCACGTTCGGTAACCCACAAAGGTTGGCTGATGGACGATTTGAGGTGACTGTGGATGCGGTGGATCAGACATCACCTTTGAAGCGCTGTGAATATTCGGTGGACGCGGCAACTTGGCTGCCGGTTGAGGCAGTGGATGGGGTGACGGATTCGCCTCGCGAGCAGTTTCAGATATCGATTGACCATCTGCGAGCCGGGGAGCATCTCTTGGTGGTACGGGTTTACGATACGGCGAACAACCCAGGCCTAGCGAAGCTGGTAATTCGGTAGGGGTTAGAGGGTGTACGGAACGTCGACGAAATCGTATTGTTGCGGCGGAAAATCCTTGATGTTGCGAGTTACCAGACGGAGCCTATGGTGATGGGCTACCGCGGCTTGGAAGGCGTCCGGCAGTTTCCATTTGTGCTCTCGCTTCAAGTGAGCTGCCAAGTCTGCGATGGGGGGATCGATCATCAAGCTAGGGAAGCTGTTCAGCACGAGGAGGGCTGGCCCGGCCTTCGTCTGGTCAAAGCCAGCTAGCACTTCAGCTCGGGTGACAACCGAAATTGCTAAGTTCCCTCGGCCGGCCCGCAAGTAATCCGTAGCCTGAGTGATCCCATTGAAATGGTCAATGAGAATGACGGAATCGAGCAGGCGTTCTAGTCCCACTCTTCGCGGAACCTTTGCTGGTATTCCAACCCGTCGCCATTCGCCCAAATTCCGCTGGTTTGAGTTAACAGGCTATCGAAAGACTTCTCCTCACTTTCTCGAAGCTTTTTCACGGCAGTTCGGATGATGTATGACATGGATTTTCCTGTTTCGGCGGACTTCTTCTCAAGCCACTCTTTATCGTCGACATCAAAGCTAACAAGTGATCTCGGCATGCTTCTATGATATCACTGTCTGGATGGATATCAAAACAATTTCGCCACCACAGACGGAATACAACCCCACAAACGCAAACGCGCACTGCACTCTTCCGAGGGCAGTGCGCGATTTAGAAATCTACGATTTTCCCGAACAATTACTTCGTAGTCATCGTGGTGTCGGTGGTGCTCTTCTTCATCTTCTTCATCTTCTTCATTTTCTTGGTGGTCGTGGTGGTGGTGTCGGTCTGGGCGAAGGCAACGGTGGAGCCGATGACGAGCGAGAGGCCGAGCATGAGGCTCATGAATGTTTTCATTTTGTAGAACTCCTTGGTTGATTTAGCTTCGTTTCAATCAGCTTTTGGCTGACTTCTTACTTATAATTGCACCCGAAGATGAACCTGCCCTTAACCGCAAGTTAAGATCGGTTCATCGCACACGAAGAACCCAAAGTTACTTCGTGGTCATTGTGGTGTCGGTGGTGCTCTGCTTCATTTTCTTCATCTTCTTCATTTTCTTGGTCGTCGTGGTCGTGGTGTCGGTCTGGGCGAAGGCGACAGTGGAGCCGATGAGGAGCGAAAGGCCAAGCATCAAGGCCATGATATTTTTCATTTTAAAGAGTTCTCCTAGGTGAATTTAGTCGGAAGTTCTTGGCTTCCTGGGTCCCATCATCCCAGTGCTACATGAAGTAGTCCTTAAGGTTCAATTAAACTTGGTTCATTAATTGGATTTTGTTCAATTCGATCATGCTCATATTGCAAATGATCAAAAGCAAGTAATCCGAAAATATTGTCATATTGATTTGGTTTCAAATCTAGAAACTCGGAATAATTTCCAACAAACTTGTATTTTTTTTTTAAACTTTGCATCTTATCATGCCATT
>JANXQZ010000789.1 GCA_025353235.1 Bryobacterales bacterium | reverse complement strand
GAATGCAGTTTTGGCAGTATAGAGGCGCTGGCTGAATGCCGGTACTGGCCGTCGACGTGTGGATGGCGCACACTTCGTTGCTAAGCGTCGAGCAGTTGCTGCCAAGAGGAGACTGTCCCGCCTTCCATAGCCCACGGTCATTAGGATTCGTGTTATCGAGATAGATCGTGCCCGTCAGACCCCCGCTATTGGATGGCGGATCAAATGCGAAACTGCAGTAGTAGACTGGCGCTATCACAGGACCTACAGGCTGCCCGTTCAGATTGCAGGGAGTGCCCGGGGCACTGGACGGCGCGGAAGCGTAGGGCCCCGCTGCGCCGTTGGGAGGTTTCGCTGGATAAGAGGAAGTCGCCGCGAGAGCTGGGCAGGCGGCGGTGCTGAAGAAGCCCTGAATAAGGGCCACGTTGCTCGCACCGGTTGAGTCGAAGTGATCGTTCGCGCCGAACCGGAAGAATCGGCGGTTCACGCCCTCAGGCTTTCCCACGCCAGGATCTGCTGTCCCCAGAGGCGCACCGAGCGGCTGGTTGCCTTCCGGGAAGATCGCAATCGTCTGGGGCAGGAGAATCGTCTCCGCCACGTAGCTTGGGTAGGAAGAGTCGATCACGTTGGCCGGCTGCTGAATCGCGCCCGGGTTTAGCGCAAGACGGGGGTCGTAAGCGACCTGGGCAAACGAGTGCTTGTTTGGTTGATTGGCCACGTCGCCAATGTTGAAAGCATTGCCGAATATGGAGCTCAGTCCGAATGTAATTCGTGCTCCCTTCTTGGCCCTCGCCACCGTTGAGAAGATTTATACCGAATTGCGTCTTGCCGCTGCCCGCCGGCACGGCCCCGAAGCTGTCATTGTTCTGCACGGTCAAGGACTGAATGTCGCGGAAGGCATCGCATGTGGTGGGGTCAATCTTGGGAATATCGGGATATGCCGCATAATAGGTATAGCCCAGATTACAGTTGCCACCTCCTACGACGGTTTTCAGTTTGATTTCGCCAGCTAAGGGAGAATTGAGATTGTTGCCATAGAGGTGATTTCCAGTGACCGAAGCGCCGAAGACGCTGAGCACGCCGATGCCTTCGTTCGCGAATCCGCTTATCGTGTTCCCGGTCACCGTAAGGTTGCGCGAGTATAACTCCATGCCAGAAGTCGAGGTCGAGCCTTGCGTCCATAGACCGCTCAATGTGTTGCCGATTATGGTCACCTTGTCGCTGCACGACTCCTGCTCAATTGCTCCGCCCTCTGCCCCGCCTGACCGGTGAAAGCCGTAGGAATTGTTATTCGTGATGCCCACGTACCGGCCGAGACCGCTCACTAATCCTGAATCTCCGTAAAAGGTGTTGTGGTCGAACCGGATGTTCCGAGGAACGGGAACGTTGGGATCGTCCGCGAAGGCGGGTCGGACCCAGTTGTCGCACTGGGTGTGATCGCCCCAATTGGTGGTGCCCGCAGCTCCGATTTGAACTCCGCCAGACGAGATTACGTGTTGTTTATGTATACATCATTCACCTTTTGGCCTACAACGGTGTTCGGGCTGATGAAGATTGGGTGAAAATTGGCTGAATCTTCAAACCACGAATTCGTGATAGTTACGTTGTACAAGTTGTTTGGCTGGATATTGTTGAAGGGAGCTCCGGCGGCGCTGGCCCAAGACTGGCCGGGGGCTGTGTTCGTAATGAGGACATCGGCGCAACCTCCTCCGTTGATTTCGCACTGGGTCATGTTTGGAGTGCGGGGACAGGGATCGTTGGGATCGGCGCGTTCCGACAATCGTTCTCGTCGCGTGCTGGCGCCGCAGAACGTCAGGTTTTGAATGGTGATGTTTGTTAATGGAATGGTGGTCGACGTATAGCCGTTATCGCCAACTTGGACCAGGGGCAATATGAGACCTCGACCTCGGACCAACATTGTTTGCGAGGGGCTAGTTCCGCCACCTGTGATCGTGACGCCGGAGCGGCCAACCACGAGCGGACTAGAAAGCCTGTACGTGCCGGGGTCTAAGTTACATATGGGTGAGCTACCGCTTATGCAGGTGGTAAGAGTCGAAATAGATGTTACATTCGGCCCCGTCCACGGGAGGCTGGGCCAATTTTCGACATTCGAGGCGTAGGACCAGACTCGCCCCGAGCCAGCGGCGTAGGAGATGTCGTGATAAATCAGCGCGAGGGTAAGCATCCCGGCGCTATAGCTCGACTGCTGCAAATTCAGCGAGCAAAACGGCGCCGATCCGATCATGGCGTT
>JANXQZ010000741.1 GCA_025353235.1 Bryobacterales bacterium | reverse complement strand
GCCCGCGAGATCCTGCGGACCAACGGGTTTCAGGGCTGACCAATTTGCTGAGAATGTCCTGAGAGTATCCTGAGAGTATCCTGAGAGTATGAGACCAGTGGCCGTTATCGGCATTGGAAAGACCCATTTCGGGGACTTTCCCGACCGCAATCTTCGTTCGCTTGCCGTCGAAGCCGGGCAAAAAGCGCTCGACGACGCCAGCCTGCAACCCTCGCAAATCGAAGCCTTCTATCTCGGCAATTTCGCCGGACCGTCTTTCGCCGGACAGAATCATCTCGCGCCTTATATCGCCTCAGCCCTGGGGATCACCGGAGTACCCGCCACCCGCTATGAAGCTGCCTGCGCTTCAAGCGGAGCCGCCTTCTTTCAAGCCGTAACCAGCGTAGCGGCGGGCGTGTACGATCTGGTACTTGTGAACGGCGTGGAGAAGATGACGTCCCAACCCACGCCTCGCGTAACCGAGATTTTAGCTGCAGCCGGAGATGTAGCTGGCGAGGTTCGCGCAGGCGCAACGTTTCCCGCTCTGTTTGCCATGATCGCGCGCCGACACATGCACGAATACGGCACCACGCGCGAACAACTCGCGTCTGTGGCGGTGAAGAATCACGCCAACGGAGCGAAGAATCCGTACGCCCACATGCGCAAAGTGATCACGCTGGAGCAGGCGCTGGCGGGCAAACCCATCGCCGACCCGCTCACTGTTTACGATTGCTCTCTGGTCAGCGATGGGGCTGCCGCAGTTGTGCTGGCCCCGCTTGAGCGATCCGCCGAGTTTACAAACAAGCCGGTCCGAATCTTGAGCGTGGTGCAAACGTCGGACCACCTCGCGCTCGATGAGAAGCCTGATATTACTACGCTCGCCGCCGTGCGCCTAGCTGCAGAAAAAGCATATAGACTGGCCGGCGTTTCGGCGCAAGATATCCAATTCGCCGAAGTACACGATTGCTTCACCATCGCCGAAATCCTCGCGCTGGAGGATCTAGGCTTCGTCAAAAAAGGCGAGGGCGGACCGTACAGTCAAGCAGGCTGCACCGCTCTGCACGGCCCGCGTCCCATCAACGCGAGCGGAGGCTTGAAGTCGAAAGGGCATCCGGTTGGCGCAACTGGCGTGGCGCAGATCTTCGACCTCGTGCAGCAGATTCGAGGCGAGGCGGGTGACCGCCAGATCGTTCGAAACTCGCTCGGCCTCGCGCAAAATCTGGGCGGGTCCGGCGCGACTTGCGTCGTGTCCATCCTGGGAGCGGTCGCATGACCGATCCCGGACCGGGCATCGTGTATACCGAGACAATGGTCCACTCGCCAACGCCGCAGTTCGCCGATGACGTGCCCTATCAACTCGCGATCATCGAACTCGCGCCAGGGCGAAGACTGACCAGTCGCATTCTGGGCGAGAAGGTCAACATAGGCGATCCGGTCGGCTTCGTCGAGTTCCGCAACGAAGTTCCCTATTTCCAAAAAGCCTCATGAAGCTCGCTCAGCGGATGAATCGCATCGCGGTTGAGACTGCGTTTGAAGTCCTGCTGCGTGCGAGAGCGCTGGAAGCGGAGGGACGCAGCATCATCCATCTCGAGATCGGCGAGCCCGACTTTGAGACTCCGGCGCACATCGCCGAAGCAGGCAAAAAGGCCATCGACGATGGTTGGACGCATTACGGCCCTACCCAAGGCTATCCCGAATTGCGGCAAGCCATCGCGGCTCACGTCAGCCAAACGCGCGGCATCTCGGTAGGCCCGGAGCACGTCTGCGTGGTGCCCGGAGGCAAGCCGATCATCTTCTTCCCCATGCTCGCTTTGATCGAGCCCGGCGACGAAGTCATCTACCCAAATCCGGGCTTCCCCATCTATGAATCGATGACCGAATTCCTGGGTGGGACGCCTGTGCCGATTCCTTTGGTAGAGGACCGGGGTTTCTCCTTCGATTTGAAACTGTTCAAAGAGCGCCTTTCAGACAAGACCAAACTGATCATCTTGAACTCGCCCCAGAATCCGACTGGCGGTGTGATTCCAGCCGACGACATACGTTCCATCGCCGCCATGCTGCGCGACCGCGATGTGATGATTCTGTCGGACGAGATCTACAGTCGCATCTACTTCGAAGAGCCTCCGCTATCGATTGCGAGTCTGCCAAGAATGCAGGAGAAGACGATCATCCTGGACGGTTTCTCGAAGATCTATTCAATGACGGGATGGCGGCTAGGCTATGGGGTGATGCCTATTTGGCTTGTAGACGCTGTAAACAAGCTGATGGTGAACTCGAACTCCTGCACTGCCAGTTTTACGCAACGTGCGGGCATCGCCGCTCTGACGGGCCCTCAGGACGATGCCTTGAAAATGGTGGCGGAGTTTCGCCGTCGGCGGGATGCGTTTTGCGCCGGACTGAACGGCATTCCCGGGTTCCGCTGCCCAATTCCGGCGGGAGCCTTTTACGCGTTTCCGAACATCACAGGCACAGGCTGGAAGTCGAAGCCGCTCGCCGATGCCTTGCTTCAAGAGGCAGGAGTGGCCTGTCTGAGTGGAGCGTCCTTCGGCAGTTATGGGGAGGGGTACCTGCGATTCAGCATCGCGAATTCATTCAACAACCTAATGGAAGCAGTGAATCGCATCGCCCAGTTCTTCCACAAATGAATCGCCGAGCGCGGAATTGTCTGCCATGCTCAATGGTGTGAGTCTCACCCAATAGACAAAGCCTGCCGCATGATCCTGCCAAAACCGGTGCGCGAAGCTCGTATCGGCGGCGGTCACGCACCACCCGCACAATGCAGTGGCTCTCGCCGTTCTTGAAGAATTCATCAGACGAAAACATGGTGGGTATATCACCCTCCAGAGTCTTACGAAGATCTACTCGGTGCTACGCGCACCCCATTCAAGCCGCCACTCTACCCCAGCGAAGCTTGGCAAATCATCAAGGCGATAAACCTCCCGCACATGGAACTATCACGCTAACCGCAAAGGATTATGACGATGTCGTCCGTAATTGTCCCGATAACGGTTGGGCGGGACGCCGGGTTCACGACAGCATCCATTTTGCGCTGCGCCCAAAAAGGCGGCATGCGATCGCATCTACACGTGCAACGTGAAAGATTTTCGAGCTATGGCCCCGGCCGACTTGGCCGACAAGATTTCAGCACCGTGATTGTTTGTGTCAGAAGTGACCCGACGCGCCAGCCGCGAATCTGATCGTATGGCCGGTCATACGTTACCAAATCACTGGCCGAATTCCTGCCCTAGACCGAACGGCTCGGTCCCTGCCCCTTGAGAGCGATGATCTTTTCATAGAGCCGTTTGCGCAAGTCTGCCAGATCTGTCCAGAAGATGTACTGGAAATGCTGCGGGTCGAAATGCACACTGGTTCTTTCGGCCTCGGAGCATGTCCAGAACACTTCGCGGCGAATCGCAAGGGCGAAAGCTGCCTCGAAATAGACGCCGCCTTTTTGGCCCGTGAAATCGGCAACCGCGAACTCCGCTTTCCTGATCTCCATCAGGATGCGGAAATTGATGTCCTCGTTCGTGGCAACGTCTTTTAGGCATACCGCATCATAACCGGCATCGATAATCGCGGGCCTAATACCATCACTGTAGATCGTGTGATGCTCGGGCGAAAACGACATTGCAATGAAGCACCGTCCTTCAACAAAGCCGGGACCTGCCGGGCCTGAGTGGTGCTCCCAGCCTGCCATGGTCACTCCCCACTTGCCGCTGGCTTGGAAATCGACCCAGCCTTTATTGGCGAGGAAACGGACGAAGAATACTAGCTCGGCCTCATTGTGGCAGTCGATGACAGTGTAGTCCATCTCCTGGTTAAAGGTTTCCGTCTGCCCCGGCCTAGGGCATCGTCGAGCGATGTGCAGGAGGAGCTTTTCCGCATTCTCTTGGACGGAGGTGTGTTCATGCTGCTGCGCATAGGTGCTCCAGTTTTGGGTATCGAGTGACAATGGCCGCCCGGCCTCAAACGCTTGACGCGTCGCACAACGCAAGCTGGGCGGAACCGCGCTAATGTCCCAAACTTCTGAGGTCATACCATAGCACCCGCAGCGGCGACAATGGAGATGAATACAATCAGTGTCATCCATCCTGGCGTTTTGCTCAAGGTGGTAGCCACACAGTCTGCAGGTGCTGATTTGATTCACTTGTTTAGTGTCGCTCAAACCCGATCTATGACTGATCAGCAATTTCCAATGGATCTGCCAATGCGACCATCATTACGAGGGCGTGAAACTATTTGAACTTGGCTCCGCACTTAGCCAATGGCCTTCGTGTCAAATGATCAGCCATAGTATGAAAAGATGCCTCGCTTAACCCTGGTGTTGGGGACCTCTTTCGGCATCCTATTCGCGGCCAACTACTCCATGCTCGGCAATCTCCATTACGCACCCTACCCTGAAACCATCCTCGACATCCTCCAACCAGCCCATCCCGCCCTCCGCAATCGACCCGGCGCAATCTTAATCCACGGAGGCGGCTGGGTAACCGGCACCAAAGCCGAAATGCTCCCCCTCTGCGCTCCTCTCCTCGACAACGATTTCGTCGTGGCCAACATCGAGTACCGCCTAGCCGCAACTGCGCCAGCACCCGCCGCCATCACCGACGTCTTGACCGCCGCAAGCTGGTTCGCCGACCACGCCTCCGATTACAAAGTCGATCCCAATCGCATTATCGTTATGGGCCTATCCGCCGGAGGCCATCTAGCGCTCATGACCGGCATGCTGCCCCCCTCCGCAAATTTTGGACCCGCGACCAAGATTGCAGCCATCATCGATATCTACGGCATCTCCGATGTCGCCGATCAAATCGAGGGCCCAGGTAAGCGCGATTATGCCGAGCAGTGGCTTCCCCCAGGACCGAATCGCCTGGATCTCGCAAAGCGCTTCTCCCCGATCAACTACGTGCGCAAGGACGTGCCGCCCGTGTTGGCAATCCATGGCGACGCAGACGACACCGTGCCGTATCAACAAAGCGTGCGCCTCGTGAATGCGCTGAAGCACGCCGGTGCCAAAGCGGAACTGATCACCCTGCCAAGTGGCAAACACGGCATCTCGGACGAGCAAGCGAACCAACTCTGGCCGCAAATATTTAAGTGGCTCAAGAAAATGAAAGTGACCTGACCCCCGCCGTCGTGAAATAATGCTTGCGATGAACACTCGCATTCTGAATCGAAGAGACTGGCTGCGTTCGGCGGCGGCCAGCTTAAGTCTGGCTGGTCTGGCATCTGCTGCAAAGGGCGCGAAAGGTCCGTTCCGCCATCCGCTTGGAGTTCAGCTCTACACGGTTCGGAACGTCATCGGCAAGGCTGAAGAAGAAACCCTTCGCAGAATCGCCGCTATCGGCTTCACGGAACTCGAGACCACGGGACGCGATAACCTCGACACCCTCGCGCCGCTCTTTGAGAAGTACAAATTGAAGCCGGTCAGCACGCATATGGACGCGGCGTTGATTACAGGCAAGTGGCCAGACGAGAAGCCGCACCCTTCGCTGGCGCAGACCATCGAGACTGCCACCAAGCACGGCGTGCAGTATCTGGTGTTCCCCTACCTTCCACCCCCGGAACGCGGAGACGCCGAAGGGTATCGCAAGCTCGCCGACAAGCTCAACCAAGCCGGTCGCGAATGTCACGCGGCGGGCCTGACCTTCTGTTATCACAATCATGCTTTCGAGTTTGGCGGTGTTCGCGGACAGCGGCCCATCGATATCTTGAACGAGCGTCTGGACAAGACACTGGTCAACTTCGAACTCGATCTGTTCTGGGTAAGCGTGGCGGGCCTTGATCCCGTCCAGGCGCTGAAGGATCACAAAGGGCGAGTGCCGTTGCTGCATTTGAAAGATAAGCTGGCGGGAGCGCCCGTGCAGTTTGATGAGAAGGTTTCTAAGGAGACGTTCCAAGAGGTCGGCTCCGGCTCGCTGGACTTTCCGGGAATTCTCAAAGCGGCCGAGTCCGCCGGCGTGAAACATTACTTCGTGGAGCAGGACCAGACACCCGGCGATCCTGTTGACAGCTTGGCCAAAAGCTATCGTTACCTGCGAGGTGTGTCG
>JANXQZ010000716.1 GCA_025353235.1 Bryobacterales bacterium | reverse complement strand
CTCTCGAAGAAGAAACGTTCCACTTCGACGAGCAAATTCTGTCTGGAGTAAAAGAGATGCAAGCGCGCTGGAAGCGCTGCGTCACCAGCACGGACCGCGCGCTTGGCGAAGCTCTTGGCCAGAAGTTTGTAGAGGTGGCCTTCAGCGGTCCGAGCAAGGCGAAGGCGCTGCAACTCGTCGGCGAGATCGAGAAGGAAATGTCAAAAGACATACACGACGCTGCGTGGATGACCGGCGCGACTAAAGACCAGGCGCTCACCAAACTGAACGAGGTCAGCAACAAAATCGGCTACCCGGAGAAGTGGAAAGATTACACGAGCGTCCAGGTGGAGCGCCAGGATTATTTCGGCGATAGCTTGCGCGCCCGCCAATTTGAGATCAAACGCAACCAGGCCAAACTTGGCAAGCCTGTAGACAAATCCGAATGGGGCATGACGCCTCCTACGGTGAACGCGTACTACTCGCCGCAGCAGAACAACATCAACTTCCCAGCCGGCATCCTGCAGCCTCCTTTCTATAACGCGAAGGCGGACGACGCTGTAAACTATGGCGCCATCGGGATGGTGATCGGGCATGAATTGACGCACGGATTCGATGATCAAGGCCGCCGCTTCGATGGAGCCGGCAACCTGCGCGATTGGTGGACGGCAGCCGACGCCAAAGCGTTTGAGACCAGGGCGGACTGCGTAGTGCAGGAGTATGGCGGGTTCAATCCCGTGTCTGGAGTGAACTTGAACGGCAAGCTGACACTAGGCGAAAATGCAGCGGACAACGGCGGGATTCGGCTAGCTTACGCCGCGCTGATGGACAGCTTGGCTAACCACGTTCTTCCCAAGATGGATGGCTTCACTCCGCAGCAGCGGTTCTTCCTCGGCTACGCGCAGATCTGGTGCGAGAATGCGACCGAACAGCAGTCGCGGCTGCTCGCCAACACGGACCCACACTCCCCTGGGCAATTTCGCGTAAACGGCGTGCTTCAAAATGTTGCTGAGTTCGGCCAAGCCTATAGCTGCAAAGTAGGCGATCCGATGATCGCAAAGGATCCCTGCAGGGTCTGGTAGCGGCGCAGTAGATTGTGCTTGCTATTTCTCCTTTTGTTCGCCAATAATGAGCTATGGCGCTCACCAAGCGGCAGAAGCAAGTTCTAGACTTTATCGCGGATTTCGTAGGCGAGCACGGCTACAGCCCCAGCTACGAAGAACTCGCGCAAGCATTGAGCCTCGCGTCTCTAGCCACAGTTCACAAACATATTCAGGCCTTGGAATCCAGAAACTATCTCAAGCGAGGCTTCAATCAGAGCCGATCCCTGGAAGTCTCGGAGAAATATCTTCAGGATCGGCGGCTGGGCCGCGCTGTAGCCCAATCGATTCAAGTGCCGCTGGCAGGACGCATCGCAGCCGGCAAGCCGATCGAAACGGTGGAGGGGCAAGACGTGCTGCAGTTCGCCGACTTCATCGGGAAAGGTGAAACCTACGGCCTGCAAGTAACTGGCGAGTCCATGATCGAAGACCACATCTGCAACGGAGATTACGTTCTGGTGGAGAAGGCGCAGCAAGCCGCGGATGGCGAGATCGTGGTGGCGCTGGTGGGCGGATCGGAAAGCACCCTGAAACGCTTCTACCGCGAGCCGGACGGGTCCATTCGGCTGCAGCCTTCAAACCGAAACATGGAGCCGATCTACGTCGATCCAGAGAATCTGCAGATTCAAGGCCGCGTGCTCGCGGTGCTCCGAAAATATAAGTAGGTCCGGCAAATTTCTGTTGCGAGAGTTGCAAACTTTGCGCCATAGTAGGAAAGAGCGGCGAGCAACACCAGCACGCTCGAACTTCCTCTTTATGGGCTCAGGCAATTCTAAATGGCGGATTCGATCCTCTATCTCTCGGAGCTACTGGGCCTCAAGGTCTATGACCTAAAGGGGCGCAAACTTGGCGTGATCAAAGACGCCGCCGTTGTTCCCCTCGTTCATCCTTCCCGAATCGACCGCTATTTGCTGGGCGGCGGCTACTCCTGGCTGACCATCCGTTACGATCAGGTGCGCTCCGTCGGCTTCGAAGGGATTTACCTCAAAGACGAACAACTCACTCC
>JANXQZ010000680.1 GCA_025353235.1 Bryobacterales bacterium | reverse complement strand
CACGCCCCAGAATTCAAAGCCCCATATTTGGGTATTGTCCTAAAGGTGCGTTAACTTGATTCGTTCATGGTGCCTGCGCATCGTTTCCACGACCGTGCCTACCACGGCATATGTGACAGCATTCGCAACAAGGACTGAATAGAAACTGAGCGCGTCATTACGCGCCAACGCAATAGGACAAGTGAGGTAGACAAGAGCCCACGTCCCCGCAAATAGGT
Organism: Bryobacterales bacterium; assembly: GCA_025353235.1. GTDB lineage: Bacteria > Acidobacteriota > Terriglobia > Bryobacterales > Bryobacteraceae > JANXQZ01. Next base: position 6,214 of record JANXQZ010000680.1, on the reverse strand, counting down.
TTGGGGTCGCGGAGATGTAGAGGTTCCATAAAACCGTAACCAGTGCGCCAACACCCGCCCAAACCACGATTCGAACTCTCATGCTTTGGTCTCCTTCTTTGTGCTCCAATTGTCCCACTTTTCACGATCAACGCATCTCTAGGAAAGTACGCCATATTGACACCCGGACCAGCTACGCATATCCTGTTAATAGATCCCATTGCGCCCAGCCTCCACATCCCGGTGCCAACCAGCGATCGCCCTCCTCTTCGCTGCCTGGTGCGCCGTCTACGGCCTGCCCACCGAAATCGCCCGGAATCTTACTTCGCAAACCACCGGACTCTCCCCGCGTTCAACCGCTAAACCGACCCTCCAATCCAAAGTTTTACCAGCCCGATCATCCACTCAGGTCCGCCGCGCCGAACAATCGCGCTTCGCGTTCTTCGATCCGCGCCTCGCGCCCGTAGCGGCAAGTCCTCTACTAGCCAGCCAAGTTCCGCCCAAGCCCGCCACCGAATCCGCTGTTGTCTCGCGCACCATCCCCGCCCTGTATCAACGTCCTCCGCCACCCTCGTTTCCTTCCTAAAAGCTCCGCAGTACTCATCCACCGCAACGAAGGTTAAAGGAAACGTTCATGATTGACGCAGTAATTTCCAAAATTTGGGGAACCAAAAACGAGCGCGACATCAAGGCCATGCGGCCGTTAATCGCGTCCATTAATGATCTGGAACCGGCCATGCAGGCGCTGTCCGACCAGGATCTCGCCGCCAAGACTGGCGAATTTAAGCAGAGGCTAGCCGAGGGAGCCGCGCTGGATGACCTCCTTCCAGAGGCCTTCGCTGTTTGCCGCGAAGGTGGCCGCCGCGTGCTCAACATGCGGCACTTCGACGTGCAACTGATCGGCGGAGTCGTCCTGCATCGCGGCAAGATTTCCGAGATGCGCACTGGCGAAGGCAAGACGCTCGTCGCCACGCTGGCCGTTTACTTGAACGCTCTCACCGGCAAGGGCGTCCACGTGGTCACGGTCAACGATTATCTGGCCAGGCGCGATTCCGAATGGATGGGCCGGCTTTATCGCTTCCTCGGGCTCACGGTCGGGGTCATCGTACACGACCTGGATGATCAGCAGCGCAAGCTCAGCTATAACTGCGACATCACCTATGGCACGAACAACGAGTTCGGCTTCGATTATCTCCGGGATAACATGAAGTTCCGCCTCGAGGATTGCGCGCAGCGGGAGCACAATTTCGCCATCGTAGACGAAGTGGATTCCATCCTCGTCGATGAGGCGCGCACGCCGCTGATTATCTCCGGCGCAAGCGAAGAATCCACCGATCAGTATTACAAAATCAATCGCATCATTCCCAAGCTGACTCGCGGCGAAGTGATCGAAGGCAAGGAGCCTGGAGAGAAGTACACCACCGGCGATTTCACCGTGGACGAGAAGCACCGTTCCGTAGCTCTCACCGAAGAGGGCGTGCTGAAGGTGGAGAAGCTGCTCGGCTGCGGCAACCTTTACGACCCCGCCAATATCGAGTCAAACCACCACGTGCAGCAGTCTCTCAAAGCGCACGTGCTCTTCCACAAGGACAAGGACTATCTTGTCCAGGAAGGCCAAGTCGTCATCGTGGACGAGTTTACGGGCCGCATCATGCCGGGACGCCGCTGGAGCGATGGCCTGCACCAAGCAGTGGAAGCCAAGGAAGGCGTCAAGATCGAGAAAGAAAATCAGACGCTGGCAACCATCACCTTCCAGAATTATTTCCGCATGTTTAAGAAGCTTGCGGGCATGACTGGCACGGCGGAAACCGAAGCGGCGGAGTTCGAGAAGACCTACAAGCTGGAAGTGGTGGTGGTCCCGACGAACCGTCCGATGCTGCGCGTCGAGAACCAGGACGTCGTTTACCGCACCGAGGATGAGAAATTCCGCAATGCTGCGAAAGAGATTAAGGCGCTCCATGAGAAGGGTCAGCCAGTCCTGGTCGGCACGGTTTCGGTGGAGAAGTCGGAGCGGCTCTCGAATATCTTAAAGAAGATGGGCGTCCGGCATGAAGTGCTGAATGCCAAGAATCACGAGCGGGAAGCCAGCATCATCGCGCAGGCCGGGCGCAAGGACGCAGTAACCGTATCCACCAACATGGCTGGCCGCGGCACCGATATTCTGCTGGGCGGCAATCCCGAGTACATGGCGAAGGACCACTTGCGACGTCAGGGCAGAGACCCCGACGCAATGCAGATCGCCGCCTATGGAACGCCCGAGCGGGCAGAGTGGGACGAGTGCATGCTGCGTTTTAAAACCGAGACGGATCCGGAACACGACGAAGTTGTGCGAGCGGGCGGTCTCTTCGTCCTGGGCACGGAACGTCATGAATCCCGGCGCATCGACAATCAGTTGCGGGGACGATCCGGCAGGCAGGGCGATCCCGGCGGTTCGCGCTTTTACCTCTCGCTGCAAGACGATCTGATGCGCATCTTTGGCGGCGAGCGCATGCAGAATCTGATGCTGCGGCTCGGGATGGAAGAGGATGTGCCCATCGAATCGAAGTTGATCTCGAAGCGCATCGCCGCCGCTCAGAAGGCAGTGGAAGCGCAAAACTTCGCGGCTCGCAAGCACCTGCTCGAGTATGACGACGTAATGAACAAGCAGCGCCAAGCCATCTACGGGATGCGGCGCGCGTTGCTGGAAGGCAAGGAACAGAAAGAGCGCATTCTGGAGATTGTGCGCGGCATCGTGCAAGGGTACGTGGATACCCGTTGCCCCGAAAAAGAGCACGCCACCGCCTGGGACTATGCTGGCATGCAGTCGGACGTGCTGACGCAGTTTGGAGTGAAGATCGACACGCAGGATCTCGCCAGCATGAACCGGATCGAGATCGAGGACGCCGTATTCGACCGGCTCTCCAACCGCTACGATGAGAAAGAAAGGCTGGTTGGGCCGGAAATCATGCGCGATGCCGAACGCATGATCATGCTGAACGTGATCGATGGACAGTGGAAGGATCACCTCCTGTCGATGGACCACCTCAAAGAAGGCATCGGGCTGCGAGGGTACGGGCAGAAAGATCCGCTCATCGAGTACAAGAAAGAGTCGTTCGGCCTGTTCCAGGACATGATGGATCGGATCGAAGATGAAACGATCCGCTATCTCTATTTTCTTCAGGTAACTCACGATGACGATTTCAGGGGTAGCGCCAAGCCGGTTCTTCCCTTCGCCGATGAAGAGGAGTACGAAGAAGAACTTGAACCCGAACCCGTTACGGTATCCGTCGAACAGCAGAGAGCGGTTCTGGATTTCACTCGAAACATTGAACGGAAGAAAGAGAAGGAATTAGCCTCCATGCAGTTTGCAGGAGGCGGAGTCACCACGGAGAATAAGCCTCTAGTCGTGGCAAATAAGGCCGGAAGGAACGATCCATGCCCCTGCGGAAGCGGGAAAAAGTACAAAAAATGCCACGGAGCATAAGGTGCGGGTTGGCAGCCTTGGCGGCCATGGGGCGGTTAACCGCCGCCTCGGACCCGCTCTTGGACGAACTAGGGCTCCAGTCGAGCCAGACGACGGATCGCGGTGCCTATAAGGTCACGGCTCTCAAGTTCAAAGACCCGACCGGGGCCTATGCAGCAACCCTTTCACTGAAGGGTGCTAAGCAGTTAGGAAACTACGTACTTACCTGCGAGGGTAAATGCCCGACTGACTTCAGCGTCCCGCTTGCGAGCGTGTCCGGCACACCCCTTCCCATTCTGCGAACTTACCTTCCAGAAAGGGGGCAGATTCCCGGCTCTGAACGCTACGTCGTTGGACCCGTCGGCCTGTCCCAAGCCTCTCCCCAAGTAACCCCTGATGCCGCAGCTTTCCAGTTCGGCACGGAAGCCGCGCTCGCCCGCTACCATTCTGGAAAAAACGAAGCCACGCTGGCGATCTTCTATTACCTCACTCCGCAAATGGCGCGCCAGCAGCTGCCGGCATTTCGGAATCTAGCTGGAGCGGTAGCCAAGCGGAGCGGGCCGATGATCGGAGTGGTTCTGAACGCTCCGGATGAGAAGTCGGCAGATGCCTTGCTGAAGGACATTGAGTACCAGGCTTCCATGAGTTGGGACCAGCAACCCCCGCTGACCATCAGGCCGCAGACGGCCGCTCAAATCGTTCTGGGTGGCTTCGAACTGGCGGGGTTTATCCTGGTATTTTGCTTGCTCTCTGGGTTAACTTACGGGGGGTACCGCGTGCTAAGACGCAAGTTTGGCCCTATAAATGCTGACGACTCTTTGACGGTACTTGGCCTCGGCGGCAAATAACTCGTCCCATTTCTCCATCTTAGACCGACAAAGTACGCGTCAAGGAACATGTTGCACAGGGTTTTCCACATCTTTTCCAATGCGGACGGCTACGTAAGAGATCTGAAATGAGGTACTTACGCTAGGCGATCCACAAGCTGTTTTTCCCTTGACTCAAAATCCCGTAAGCCCTATCATCCAATCACAAACAGTTTTGACGGATGCGTTTCCGTCGGATCTGATTCTCCCATGAACATCCCCTGGCGTTCCCAGGGTGCCTGTAAATCCAGGCAAACACGAGCGCTCACCTCGCAAGGGGTGGGCGTTCGTGCTTTATGGCTCAGATCTACACTGGATCTATGAACCCCCACATGCCCAAATCCGACGCACCTGTGGGCTGGCGCGACCGGATTCGGGCGCTCAGGAATATTCCTCCCCTGCTTCGCATGGTCTGGGATACGAGCCCGTTCCTGGCCGTTGCAACCATCTTATTGCGGCTGATTATCGCGACGCTCTCGGTGGCTCAGCTCTGGGTGGGGAAACTGATCATTGATGGGGTGGTGCAGTGGATCTCGCACCGTTCGGGCGATCCAGGCCGAATCTGGTTCTACTTAGGCCTGGAGATTGGACTCACCGTGGGAGGAGATCTCCTGGCGCGCGCGGTAAACCTATGCGACAGCCTCATGGGCGACCAGTTCACCAATTACGTCAGCCTGAAGCTGATGGAGCATGCCACGCAGCTGGATCTGGTGTCGTTCGAGGACCCGGTATTCTATGACAAGCTGGAGCGAGCGCGCCGCCAGACCACCTCCAGGCTGGGCATGATCGCGCAGATGGCCGTGATGGTCCAGCAGGTGGTCACGCTAGTGCTGCTTTCGGCGGCGATCATCTCCTTTTCTCCCTGGTTCCTGGTGATGCTGGTGGCCGCAGTGATCCCCGCGTTTCTTGGCGAGACCAAGTTCGCCATGCTGGCCTACTCGATGCTGTATCGCTGGACGCCGGAAAGGCGTGAGCTGGATTACCTTCGCATGCTGGGAGCTAGCAATCAGAGCGCGAAGGAAGTGAAAATCTTCGGGCTCGGCACCCACCTCATAACGCGGTCCCGCGATCTTTTCCAAAAGTTTTATATCGAGAATAAGGCGCTTGCGATGCGCCGCGCGGCCACCGGGTCGCTCCTAAATCTGTTGCCCACCGCAGGGTATTACGGAGCATACGCGCTGATACTGGCGCGAACGCTGGCAGGCAGCATCACCGTTGGCGAGCTTACCTTCCTGGCGAACGCCTTCTCGCGCTCACGCGGATTGATCGAAAACATCTTCTCTGGATTCAACAACATCGCCGAACAGGCGCTGTACATCAAGGACCTCTTCGATTTTTTCAAAACGAACCCAACCATCGTTTCCGTGCCGCATGCCTTGCCTGCTCCCCGTCCAATCCGTACCGGCTTTGAATTCCAGAAGGTGTCGTTTTCCTACCCGGGTTCGGACAGGCGAGTCTTGAATGAGGTCAGCTTTCGCTTTGACGCGCATGAGCGAATTGCGCTCATCGGCGAGAACGGTGCCGGAAAGACAACCCTGGTCAAGCTGCTGGCCCGGCTGTACGATCCGACCGAAGGAGCGATTCTGCTCGATGGCATAGACCTACGGGAATACTCGGTGGAAGAACTGCGGAAAGAGATCGGCGTGATCTTCCAGGATTACATGCGATATGACATGCCCGCCGGTGACAACATTGGTTTCGGGCGCATCGACGAACTGAAGAACCAAGCCCGGATCGAGCGCGCCGCCGAGAAGAGCCTAGCCGAACCAGTGATCGCAGGGTTGCCTGCGGGCTACCAGCAAATGCTTGGGCGACGTTTCGAGGGAGGTGTGGATCTTTCCGCTGGTCAGTGGCAGAAAATTGCGCTCGGAAGGGCGTACATGCGCGATGCCCAGGTGCTGATCCTGGACGAGCCGACCGCGGCGCT
>JANXQZ010000655.1 GCA_025353235.1 Bryobacterales bacterium | reverse complement strand
CGTGCGCTTCAATGAGGTTCTGCGAGCGCTGATCGACTGGCTGGTTTCGGGCCTGATCAACGGGACGCTTGCGGCCGCCGACGAAGCGGGCGTTAAAGATGTGGATGAGGTGCGGCACCACCCTCGCCGACTCGCCGCTTTCACTCCCGAAGCCCAAGCGACCGTTCGGGAGTTGAAACAATTTCTCCATCACTGCGTGTACTTTTCCGAGCCTCTGATTCAGGAACGCCGACACAGCGCAAAGCTGATCGCGGAATTATTTCAGTACCTGATGGAACATCTCGACGCCTTGCCGCTGGAGTATCGAGAGTTCACGGCTGGCATGGCCCCGCACCGCGCCGTTTGCGACTACATCGCCGGTATGACGGACGGGTTTTTCAATCGCTGCTATCGGCAGTTGATTGGTTGACGATGCGGCACATCCTGTACGACAAGCTGCCTTCGGAGCTTCGAGAGCGAGTGAAGGGCGCTGATGACCTTGAGACATTCTTCGGCGGCTGGCCCCGCATTCACGATTCAGAAGTAATTCGCCTGGAGTTGGACCGTGCTGGTCCAACTCTCACTTTCGAGTTGGATGCATTCGTTACATCGAATGAAACCGATCAGCGAGGCTACTTCAAACTGGAGCATCGCGCGGTTGTGACGTGGCGCGCTCACGAGATTTCCGATTTGGAGATCGAGGACTTCAACCGCCAGAATGTTTTGGCCGACTTGGCTCTAAGTCTGGAAGAGCAGGAAGGCAAGGTCAAGCTGAAAGTGGAACTGGCCGGAATCTTTGGCGTCCAAGCAAGCTTTCTTTGCGATGAATTGATTGTTCTCAAAATGGAGCCGACCATCGTATAAAATGCCGCATGGGAGAACTGATTTGAAACTACTGCTTGCTTTCGGCTATGCCTCCGCCCTCGTCCTTTCCGCGCAGGAATCGCAAACCGTTACCGACAATGATCAAGTGAAAGTGTTGAAGGTGGTGGTCCAGCCTCACCAGAAGACGCGCATGCACCAGCATGTTGTGAACCGGGTGATGATCTATCTTGAACCGGGTCACCAGGATTTCAACTACCAGGACCGAAAGAAAGTGATGCTGGATTGGAAGTCGGGCGAAGCAAAATGGAGTCCGGCGAGCGGGATGCACATCGCCGAGATCACCAGCGGCAACCCTGTCACCATCGTCGAAATCGAACTCAAAAAGTCAGCCAGCGCCGCCAAGCTTCCAAAAAACAATCTTGATCCCGTAAAGCTGGATCCGAAGCACTACGCGGTCGATTTCGAGAACGATCAGGTTCGCGTCCTGCGAGTGAAGATAGGCGCTCACGAAGCGGCACCCATGCACGCTCACGCCCTCAATCGGGTGGTTGTCTATCTGACAGACCAGAAGGTCCGCGTTACGTCGGCGGACGGCAAAGAAGAGCAAGTCGAACACAAAGCCGGCGACGTAAGTTGGGCCGGCCCGGCCAAGCATCGCGAAGAGAACATCGGCAGCCAAGCCTTCGATCTCTACGCCGTGGAACTCAAGAACTAGGCTACTGAAGTTTAAAGGCCGCCCCGACGGCGGATGCGACAGCCGCTTGGCTGCCCTGCGTCCGGAACTCGTATTGCTGGATTTCCATGGCGGCGCGGCCCTCTTCGCATCGCACGATGCGGCCCCGCGCCACGAGTTTCAGCGCGATCTTGCTGTTTAACTGAGCGGGCCAGCTGACGTTGAGTTCCAGCCTGCGTCCGGGAACCAGGAGCTGATCGGTGGTAAACAGCACGCCGTTGCTGCTCATGTTTACCGTTTGCCCCTGGCCCAGTTCTTCATGCTTCTTACTCAGAATTTTATACTTCACCTCGCGCTCGATCGGGAAGCGGTCGGATCCGCGTCGGTCCGTTTTGTCTTTCGCAGTGCTCACAGTCGGGGTCCTCATTCTCTGGCTTCGCCTACAGCTAGTGTGCTTACTCATCTAGAATGCTTCAGCGCCGCACGTGCCACAATAGCTGATTCTTCCCATTCTTTGCAGTACCAATGGCAAAAAGTCCCGTACTAGGAGTGCCGCCTGCGACGGATCTCCTCTAGGCGTTCTGCAATTCGGGCTTCCAGTCCCCGATCAGTCGGCTCATAGAATTGCTTGCCTCGCAGCGCTTCCGGCAGGCACTCCATTGTCGACAGGGCATCGGAGAACTTATGGGCATGTTGGTACTCTTTCCCATATCCCCACTCTTTCATGGCCTTGGTGGGCGCGTTCCGCAGCTGCATGGGAACAGGATGGGCAGGTTGGCTCCGCACTTCGTCCGTGGCTTTATTCAGCGCCTGATAGCTGGCATCCGATTTTGGCGCGACCGAAAGGTAGATCGACGCCTGCCCCAGGGCCAAGTCGCCGTCGGGAATGCCCAGAAAGTGAACCGCCTGCATGGCCGCCATGGCTTGTTCCAGAGCTTTCGGATCCGCCATGCCAATATCCTCTATCGCCATGCGAACCAGCCGCCGTGCGATATACATGCGATCCTCGCCAGCTTCCAGCATGCGCGCCAGCCAGTACAGCGCGGCATCCACGTCGCTGGATCGCACGGATTTGTGCAGCGCGGAGATCAGGTTGAAGTGCTCTTCGCCGGATTTGTCGTAAAGCAGCAGTTTGCGCTGAAGCGAGTCCTCAATGGCTTGGGTCGTGATCGTGCCGTCCTTCGAGGCAGCGGCGGCCAGCTCGAGCACGTTGTAAGCGGAGCGCGCGTCACCGCTCGAATAGACGGCGATTTGCTGGAGTAGATCTTCGCTGGCCTGAACTCTGAGCATCGGCAGCGCGCGGGTTAAAAGGCCCACGATCTCGGGCTCCGTCAACGGTCGCAGAGCATACACCTTGGCACGCGAGAGCAGGGCCGAGATGACCTCAAAAGATGGATTTTCCGTGGTGGCTCCGATCAGGATCACGTCGCCCTTTTCCACGTACGGCAGAAACGCGTCCTGCTGAGCCTTGTTGAAGCGGTGTATCTCGTCCACGAAGATCACGGTGCGCCGCCCGAGACGCTTGTTGCGCTCGGCGTCCGCCATCACGGCTTTGATCTCTTTGATACCGCTGAGGACCGCGCTAAAGGGGATGAAATCGCACTTGGTACCGCGTGCGATCAGCCTCGCTAAGGTCGTCTTCCCCACTCCGGGAGGTCCCCAGAGAATGAGCGAGGTCAAATCGCCCCGTTCGATCTGCGAGCGCAGCGGCTTCCCCGGCCCCAGAATATGTTCCTGCCCGACGTAATCCCCGAGCGAGGTTGGACGCATGCGCTCGGCTAGGGGCCGCGTTGCGTCAATTTCCAGGATAGCCAGGGCGTCCGGCTCAAAGAGACTCACTGGACCTCGCCATTCGCTGGCGGCAGGCTTCATAGAGGAAAATTGTCGCGGCCATCGCCGCGTTGAGCGATTCCACTCCAAACGTCGGTATGCGCAACCCGACCGCATCGCTCACGAGTTCCTCGCTCACCCCGCGCCCCTCGTTCCCGATCACCACCGCACAGGGACGATCGAGCCGGCAGTCGCTCATGGCCACGGAGCCCGCAGGCATGAGCGCGAAAAGTCCAGTATTGTGTTTCTGCAGCGCCGCCAGGAGCTCCTCTGGTCTGGCACCGGAAACCAAGGGCACCCGAAAAGTGGACCCCGCGGCCGCGCGCAGCGCTTTGGGATTGTAAGGACTCACGCAGCCCCGCAGCAGTACCACGCCAGTTGCCATGAAAGCCTCGGCGGCGCGGATCATGGCGCCTGCGTTGCCGGGATCTTGAATGCCATCCAGAATTAAGAGGGGAGATTCTCTCGCGAAGAGTTCATCCAAGGTCCAGCGCGGGGGCTTGACTAGCGCCAACACTCCTTGACTGTTCTCGGTGGTGGCGATGCTTTGAAACACGGTGTCGGGAACGATAGTGAGGGGAGCTTCTTCGCCCCTCAGACGCTCTTGGACGCGAGAGGCAGACGAGTGCATTGCGTACACAGCCTCGATCTCGCAGCCGCTGCGCAGAGCCTCGGCCAGCAGATGCAGGCTCTCGGCGACGCACGCCCCG
>JANXQZ010000514.1 GCA_025353235.1 Bryobacterales bacterium | reverse complement strand
TTCTCGATACCCGCGTTCGGCTTCCGCTGGCAAGCCCTGCATATGACAGGCGAGCCCAAAATTGAACCAAGCTTCATAGGAGCGTGGTTCAACCTCGAGGAAATCGCTAATTCGGCTAAGGGCGGATTCATGATGCCCGTCAGCCAGGTCGGCCGTAATGAGGCCGGCAAGTGCCTGCCGTGAGCGCGTGCGAATTTTCAGCAGATACTCCGAGAAGTGCCGCAATGCCGCTATATCGCGTTCTTCTGCGGCGATCGCGATCAGGTTGGCGAGAATATCGGCGTTACTGGGATCGCTGGCGAGCAATCTTTCATAGGCCGGCTTGGCTTCATCCAGACGTGAGAGGAGTTGCAAGGCTTGGGCTCTCCCCTGCAGAGCGTGTGGATCTTTGGGAGTGTGGCGGAGTTGACCCTCAAACATTTCCAGCGCCTGCTCCGCCTTGCGGAGATGCAGGAGACACCACGCCAACCCCACTTTCGCCTCCATCAGATTGGGCTCGACTCTTAAGGCGCTCTCAAAGGCTTGCAGGGCCTCGTTGTACCGCCCAAGTTGTCTGAGGCAAACGGCTGCGTTATACAGGAGTGCCGGATGTTCGCCTCCCTGATCGAGGAGCGAGCGATAAATGGCCAAGGCTTCTTCAGGTTGGCCCGCACGAAAATGGGAGAGAGCTTCGTCCCGCAGAGGGTCGGTGGCTATGGCCTCCAATGGTTCGGCAACAAGTCTCTCTTCGACCGTCGGTTCTGCAACCAATTCGTCTTTAGATGGTTTATCTTGAGATGGTTCATCGTCAAACAAGGCCGCAACAAGCTTGTCGTCAACGAACCATAACCACCGATCTTCCGTCGCTAAATCTGACATGAAATCATCGCTTTATGTACTTCCGGAGGGAGCCCCACAGAGATTGAGACTGCTCAGGCTCGAATTCGGCTGGCGGTTGCAGGATGGACGGCATGGCCGGAGCGCTGCGCCGCTTGGTCGCGGGAATGGTAGGCAATTTTGGTCTCGGTTTTTCCGAGCTATCTCCTGCCCCGTTGCTCAAATTCGCGCCCACCGAAGCATCAGGCTGTTCAGTGGCTGTTTTCTGCGCCCTTGAAGGATCCGGCGTACGCGCTTTCATAGCGTTACGCGACGGCAACTGGGGCGCGGCAGCCATGCGCAAGGCTTCCAAACTCCTGCTTGCGCTCGGCTCGCTGGGGGCAGCCGAATGGATCTGCAAGTTGGCAAAGGTGCTGACGATTTCGGATGAGTCCCAGAGACCCGCATCGATTGTCTCAGGGGCGGCGAGCTCCGGTGGCGAGGTCTCGCCAAGGACATCGAGCTCAGGGCAACCAAACAGCATCACGGCAAAACGAAAGTCTTCAAATCTGATAGATTGCTCAGGCATGCCCTGCGGCCTTCCAGCGAATTCGAGCAAGTCGATATTCGCGGCTTTGCGGGGCTGCAAGCCTGCAACTGGGCGAGGACCGAGTGAAATGCCGTGACAAGGTTGGACTATAGCCGCAAGCGGATCGGGAACCTTCACCATTGGTGCCGATACGATGGATGCTGCAAAGCTAGGCAGCATGCGGTTTTGAACAAGCGAAGCCAGAGGCGGATCTTGCGACTCGGCCAGCACTGGGCTCCAAGTCGGCTTTTGCGAAAAGCTCGGCGATGCTGCTGCCTCGATGGCGGTTGCAGGCGGATCTACAGGCGAGCCCTGGGCCACGCTCGGCTTCCGAATTAAAAATGTGGCTGCTGGGGGAGGAGGAGCCTCGGGCGGGGGAGCCTCGATCATCCGGGCCTTGGGGGTGGATAGGTTGCCCCAGCGCTCGTGCAGCCCTGTCCTTAGCGGTTCCGGGAGAGCCTTGGCGTCTTGGCGGTCTCCACTGGCAAGCTGTAGCGTCGCTGCAGGTTTGCGAGCATCATCTGTCTTAGTCTGAGCGGCAATGAGGCGCGTTAAGGCAAGTTTGTTGTATTCATCGTGATAGCTCTGTTTGTGAGCGTCGGAGCAGAATTCACCGCTTCCGGTAAGCCTACGGAACAGGGCGAGCTGCTTGCCGCAATAAAGGCATCGCATACTAGCTTGATCGGCTGAGTCTCATGAACACCTTAGGCCAAAAATGCAAGCGACCGCATTTCAATGTTCTCATTTCTAAGATCATCTGGTACTAGAACTATCCCGCTAAAGTTTCGCGCCTATTGGACGATC
>JANXQZ010000176.1 GCA_025353235.1 Bryobacterales bacterium | reverse complement strand
GATCGCAGATTGTCAAAGTCGACCCGATCCAGAGACTGATCCTGATTGAAGCACGAGAAGACCACAATCTCCTCGCCGGTAATTGGATCCTTATGCTGCTGCAGACACTGTGCGCAGATCTCCTTCATCATGCACTGCATGGGCGAGTTGATGCTGCCAATCCCTTTATGGGCAGGATTCAAATAGGGAGCGAGCACCCCATGACGTGCGTGAGCGACCGCTCGCATCATCCCGTCCGAGCCGATGGCGACCAGCCGATCCACTTCACTCAACGAAATCGGGATCTCGCCCAGTTCGCCTCGTCCATAGGCAACCATGGCTTGCACGATGTTGCCAACGAAAGCCTTATCACCAGGCCGCGTTGGCTGGAATCCGGGCGCCTGATCCGAACACCACACCACGGCATCGGCGGCCTTTTCGATCTCCTCGACCTTATAGCGATCGACTATCTTTTTATAGCCCGCGAAATAAATCACCCGCGACCCATTCGCCCGCAAAGTCTGGCCAATCGAGAACAGCACCGCGTTGCCCAACCCGCCGCCAACCAGCAGCGCCGTCTCGCCCGCCGGTGTTTCCGTGGCAGTTCCGGTGGGCCCCATCAAGATCACCGGTTCGCCTGGTTTGAGCAGAGCGCAGAGATCCGAAGACCCGCCCATCTCCAGAACGATGGTTGATAACAGGCCTTTTTCGTAATCCACCGACGCGCCCGTGAGCGCCAAACCTTCCATGGCCAGCGTGGTTCCCTTTACCTGCCCGGCCAGCGTCTCGAAGTTTTGCAGCCGATAGAACTGCCCCGGTTTGAATGCTCGAGCAGCCATCGGCGCCCTAACCACCACCTCGACGATATTCGGAGTCAGCCGGATCACTTGCGTCACTGTCGCTCGCAGTTCGTCGTTTAGCTGCGCAGTCAACTGCTCCGGCTTAGGTTCGCCCGGTGCCCGACGCGCTAGAAAATGAGAAACCACGGGGTACCCCTGCTTCGCCCCGCCCATTGCCTTCACGACATTACCGGCAAAGGAAGGATGCAAATCGCCGAAAAAGCTGATCCCCCGCCCGTCGGCTCGGACCGACATCAGCACGCGAGCCACACTCGGCTTCGCCAACTTCTCCGGCTTCACTGCATTCCCTTCTTCGTCGACCGCCTGGAAATAGCGCCCGTCAAGGAACACGTTTGCCGGATCCTCGCGCCCCAGGACCGTATTAGGCTGGGTTCCGGCCGCTACAAGAATTGATCGAGCGGGCAGCGTCATAATCTCCCCGGTCGGGACCATTTTGCTCATCTCCGGCTCATACTGCAGCTGTTTCAATTGCAAGGCGACCGCAGCTCCATAATGATCCACGTCGACAGCCAGCGGGTTCAGGCACTCGGCAAATTGAACGCCCTCTTCCAGCGCCTTGGCAACTTCTTCATGATTCAGCGTGTAGCTCGGGGAATCAACCAGACGGCGACGGTAGGCGAGCGTGACGCCACCCCACAAATTCATCAGCCCGATCAGGTCCGGCTTGCGCCCATCCCGCGCGGCATGCCGGCGCTCCACCCGAATCGCACGGGCGTGGGACAAAAATTCATCCGCCGTCTCGGTTTCCTCCGGCGTCCAGCCCGCCCGAACCTCCCGCTCGCTCTTATCAGCCACTAGCTTGTCGAAGCGGTCCAAAAACTTTTCCACCTGGAGCGGATAGTAGGCCATGGACTCCGTAGCCGTATCCACCGCCGTCAACCCGCCGCCGATCACCACCACGGGCATACGGATCTGAAGATTTGCAACCGAATTCGTCTTACCCGCGCCTGTCAACTGCAAGGCCATCAGAAAATCGGAAGCCTGCCGGACGCCTTTGGTGAGCCCGTTCTTCATCGGGATCACGGTTGGCCTGCCAGCCCCGGCGCACAGGGCGATATGATCGAAACCTAGTTCGAAGGCGCTGTCGATGGTGATCGTTCCGCCGAAACGAACGCCGCCAAACATGCTGAATTCCTTCCGGCGCTCGAGCAGCAGGCGGATCACTTTGAGAAAATTTTTGTCCCACCGCACTGTGATCCCGTACTCGGCAACGCCGCCGAATCCGGCCATCACGCGATCGTCCAGCGGCTCCCATAATTCTGCGATGTCCCGAATGGGACGAAACCCGGTGCGCCGTCCATGCGGGTCCACGCCAGAAACCTGCTCGGGCAAAGGCTCAATTTTCAAGCCGTCGATGCCCACCACAACATGGCCATCATTCATCAGATGGTGCGCCAGCGTAAATCCAGCCGGACCAAGTCCCGCCACCAGCACCTTATATCCGCTAGGCAGGCGCGGCACCGGACGGACGAAGTTTAATGGATTCCAGCGCGTAAGCAGACTATAAATCTCGAAGCCCCACGGCAAATCGAGCACATCCTTCAAAGTGCGCGTTTCCACCTGCGGGATATCGACGGGTTCCTGCTTTTGATACACGCAGGCCTTCATGCAGTCATTGCAGATCCGGTGCCCGGTGCCGGCAGTCATCGGATTATCAATCGTGACAATCGCGAGCGCGCCGATGGTGTTCCCCTTCTGCTTCACCACGTTCATCTCGGAGATCTTCTCATCCAGCGGGCATCCCGCCAGCGTGACTCCGAAAACGCTCTTCTTGAAATCCCCGTTCTTTTCCTTGAGACCCGTGCGGCAACTATCCTTCGCCTGGTGATGGCACTTGATGCAGTAGCTCGCCTGATCGAGTGCATGGGTGAGGTCCATCCCCGGGTCGGTGAGAGCGAAACCCTCGCGATGACGCCAGTCATGTTCCGGCAAACGGAATCGAGAAATGCCGCCGATCTGAATCGTCTCGACCGGCACCAAGTGCATCAGATCCAGCTTTTGCGGAGTCTTGAAGACAATGCCTTGCTTGTGCTTGGCTTTGCCAGCGTCCGACAAAGTGGCCCAGGCGGCGTATTGGGCAGCTTCGGCCAGTTCTTGCGGATAATCCTGCTCGCCTTCCAGCCACACCGAGACATGCTCCGCGAACGACCGCTCAGTCAAGGGCTCGCCGGACCGCTCCTCAAACCGATCAGCCAGTGCCGGACCGTCGATCTGCTCTGCCCGCTCCTTCGTCATCCCGCTCAATGCCTTGCGCTGGACGAATTTGCGTTTGATGGTGTAGAGCGGCGCAGCTTGGTCGTGACGGGTCTGCAATGCGCGGATTTCGGCTGAGATGCTGAACAGCTCGCCGACGAAATCTTCCAGGTATGGAGCAAGCTCGATGATCAGCTCGGAGTGCTCTTTGGATGGTGTCGAATCGACCGAGGCACGTGCGGTCATGAGCCGGTTAAACAGACTCAGATCGGAGGCCTTCAGGTGTTCGATGAAAACGCCGTCAAGGCGCGCCAAGCCCTCTTGGCAGTACAGATCTTCAAAGGCAAAGTCAAAAGCGAGTGCGAGCGGATTTCGGGGGTGGTCCATGAAAACGTTGGGTTTCTTCTCAATTGTAGCAATCGGGCAGTGTTAGAATTCGAACGAACTCTTGAACCCGGAAAACCTTCGAATCGTATTGGTGGACACGCGTAATCCGCTGAATATCGGCGCTGCCGCCCGCGCGATCAGCAACTTCGGCTTTCGGCATCTGCGCCTGGTGAATCCCTACAACGTGGCCTACCTGGAGGCTAAGTCCGCGGTGAATGCGGCCGAGATTCTGACCAACGCGCAGGAGTATCAGACACTTCGGGAGGCCATCGCGGATTGCTCGCTGGTGGTGGGTACCACGGCCATTGGACATCGTGAATTGCAGCATCCGCTGCGCAGACTCGAGTACGCCGGGATGGTGTTGCGCCGACATCTCGCTAGTGGGAACGTCGCGTTGCTTTTTGGGTCGGAGAAGTTCGGTTTATCTAACGAGGAGATGAGCTACTGCCACTGGTTGCTTAGGATCGGCACGCGGGACGAGCACGCCTCGATGAATCTGGGCCAAGCGGTTGCGGTTTGCCTCTATGAGTTGAGTCGGAAGAAGGCGGTGCGCGCGCCGGAATCGAAACAGCTAGCAGGGGCGCAAGATTTGGATCGCATGACGGATCGTTTGGTGGAAGTATTGCGCGAGTCGGGGTATGTGCATTCGAGCTCGACGGAGGCGAAGACGCGCCGGTTGGTGCGACGCTTGAATTTGCCGGCTCATGATGCCGAGGTTTGGCTGGGCATGTTGAGGCAGATCCAGTGGAAGCTGAAGCAAAAGCCCGATGGTATTCTGAACCAGTGACCTCAGTACAGCTTCATTATGACTTGGCGCGTCCTCTCACGGATGAGGATTCCAAGGCGTTCGCCGATGTGCATAGCTGTTACGGGATGACGCGCGTGAAGCTCGCTCCGACGCTGGATAAGATCGACGTGGTGTTCGATGCTTCTCGATTGACAGAGAAGGAAGTTGAGTCGGTGCTGATGCGGTTTGGGATTCCGATTCGGCGCAAGTGGGACATTCCCTAGCCTAGGCTGGATGGGAGTCGCCGGGTCCGGTTAGTGAGTTCCAGCCTTGAGCAAGTTCTTCGAAAGCTTGTCCGCAGACAGGCCAGTCGTGCAGGGTGGCCGGGTCGAAGTCCGCGCCGTTAGGCCATACCAACGTGTGAGCCTCCTGATCGATGCGAACGCGATTAAACAAATCGAGGTTCTTCAGCGGGCTGTATAATTCGCCCGCAAGCATCGGGGCAAAATCGATCAATTGCTCAGTGGTGTCGTCGAACCGAACGATGAGCGTATACGGGGAGACGATTTCAAAGGAGCGAACTCGATAAATTGGATGACTCATAAACTACCTTTGGGGCTCGATGGGCGCGGGCTTCCGCCCTTCTTGCAAACGCTGCCAATCGGTTGCCAACTCAGTCTGATGCAACTCGGCCCATGCTTCCACTAGTCGCCGCTGCCGATTGGGGAGCGAGCCAGCGATCAAGTCGATGGGATCAATGCTAAAGATGCCTACCTGGTCCTGACAGTAAGCGTGGAAATGGGCAACGTGGTGCGGCGAACCCGCCTCAGCGAACATGCGAATTAATTATCCCGAAAAACCGGTTGAGCTCGGGCATAAGGCAATTCTACAGCGGTCGCCAACAGCTAAACTCCCCAAGCGCTACAATCGTCACAGCATGTTCCAGATCAGCCGCAGCCCCCAAGTCTATGACGTTGTAATCATCGGATCGGGAGCGGGGGGCGGGACCGTTACCAAGGTCCTCACCGACATGGGCATCTCGGTGGCGCTGCTCGAAGCTGGACCCATGCTCAACCCGGCCAAAGACTTCAAGGAGCACCAGTGGCCGTATCAAGTTCCTCATCGCGGGATCGGGGAAGGCGGCGCAGGTTACTTCGGCAAGAGCCCGTATCCTTTCGGTTATTTCTCGTCCACCTCGGGCGGATGGGAGATGCAGGGCGAGCCATACACAGTTGCGAAAGGCAGCAAGTTCCGGTGGTTCCGATCGCGTATTGTCGGAGGACGCACCAATCACTACGGACGCATCTCCCTGCGCTTTGCCGACTACGATTTTACTCCGTACTCGCGCGATGGCTTGGGTACGGACTGGCCGATCACTTACGACGAACTAGCGCCCTACTACGATAAGGCCGAAAAATTCGTCGGCGTCACTGGAACCAAGGAAGGCATTCGCAGCGCACCGGATGGCGTGTTCCAGAAGCCTCCTCCGCCGCGCGTGCACGAGACCCTGGTTCAGCACTCGTGCAAGAAGCTGGACATTCCCTGCATTCCGTCGCGCATGGCCATCATCACCGAAGATACAAACGGAAGGCCCGCCTGTCACTACTGCGCTCAATGCGGACGCGGATGCGTGACTGCTTCGAACTACTCTTCAAGCCAAGTGCAGATCTTTCCCGCCATGAAGACGGGCCGCGTGAAAATGTTTACGGGTGCGATGGCGCGCGAGTTGATTACCGATTCCACGGGCAAGGTCACGGCGGTTTCTTACATCGATAAGGCGACGCGAACCGAGAGGCAAATTCGATGCCGGACCGTGGTGCTGGCCGCGAGCGCTTGCGAGTCGGCGCGCATACTGCTGAATTCGAAATCGAGCGGACATGCGAATGGCGTGGCGAATGGATCG
>JANXQZ010000418.1 GCA_025353235.1 Bryobacterales bacterium | reverse complement strand
GTTGTCGAGGCGATGGCAGCGCGCCTGAGAACGGCAGGCTTTCCCGAATCCGATATTTTCCTGGGAGGCGCAATTCCGAAAAAAGCGAATCTGGTAGTTCGCTATCACGGTACCGGCGCTAAGAAACCCATTCTGCTGCTGGCCCACACCGACGTGGTGGAAGCCAAGCGCGAGGACTGGACCACGGACCCGTTTGAATTCATCCAGCGCGATGGCTACTTCTACGGACGCGGTACCTCGGACGACAAGGCGCAGGCGGCAATTTGGATTGCGAACCTGATCCGTTATAAGCGGGAAGGGTTCAAGCCAGATCGGGATATTATTGTCGCGCTCACGGCTGACGAGGAGGGTGGCGGTCCTTATAACGGAGTCGATTGGCTGATCAAGAACAAGCGCGGGCTGATCCAGGCCGAGTTCTGCCTGAATGAAGGCGGCTGGGGCGAGATGGTGAACGGCAAGCGGATCGCGAACGATGTGCAGGTGAGCGAGAAGTACGTGCTCAACTTTCGCGTGGAGGTGCTGAACAAGGGCGGGCACAGTTCCATGCCGGTGGCCGACAATGCGATTTACCATTTAGCGGGCGCGCTGGATCGGCTCTCGAAGTTCGGCTTTCCGCTGAAGACAAACGCAGTGACTCGCGAGTATTTCCAACAGATGGCGAAGATTGATAAAGGTCCCCTGAAGGGTGATTTAGCGAAGGTTGCGGAGGGTTCGGAGGGAGCCATGCAGCGGGTTGCTGCGTCGTCCCCAGCCTGGAATGCCACCCTGCGAACCACGTGCGTTGCCACGCAACTGGAAGGTGGCCATGCGGTGAATGCCCTTCCGCAACTCGCGGCGGCGACGGTGAACTGCCGCGTGATGGCTGCAGATTCGAGCGAGTACGTTCAGAGCACTTTGCAGAAGGTGTTCGCGGATGAGCAGGTGAAGATCAAGTTGCTAGGCGACATGACCCTTGGCCCGGACTCCCCGCTGCGGCCGGACGTGATGAAAGCGGTCAGCCGAATCACCGACACAATGTGGCCGGGAGTGCTAACAGTTCCGATGATGGTGATGGGAGCCACGGACGGCCGCTATCTTCGTGCAGCGAACATCCCTACGTATGGAGTGCAAGGGATGTTCATGGAGCGCGACGATATGCGGGCGCATGGCAGGGATGAGCGGGTGAGCGTGCAATCGTTTTATGAAAGCCAGACGTTCTTGTATGAGCTGGTGAAGATTCTGTCGAGGGTTGAATAGACAGTGTGTTATTTGACGTCGGCGAGATAGCATCCTATGGCCCGCGTTCTTGCTTCGGGGACAGGCCTTCCGTCAAGAACTGCCGTGATCGATAGCTCCAGATCGTGCGTTTGCGCAGCAAGCCGCGTTTTGCCAAAGTCGACAAACCGATCGTCGATGCGGCCGAGGTACTGGAGCCGATTGGCCGAGTCGAACACCGCGGCCTCGGGCGAGACGGTCGCCTGCGAGCGCTTCACGAGGACATGATGCGGATCCCGGAGCGGCTTGCCCGGAAGCTTATAAGCTTTCATATGATCGGAAATTCCGCTGACAGTCTCGCTCGCGTCGGGATACACCAGCCAAAACTCGACGCCTCTCCCTGCGAACTCGCCTGCTATGCGTTGCAATTCCGGCGCGTAGCGGTTTGTAATTGGGCAGTCCGTGCGAACGAAGAGTAAGACCCGCGCGCGAGCGGCGGTTGCGAATGGATCCAGTGCCTTGCCTGCAAGATCGATAGGCCCAGTTGCATTTTGCGCCGCCGATGCTAGAAGGGCAGTGGCGAAGATCAGTATGGATTTCGCGCGCACTCATCTGGACGATACCACAGCATGCTTGGAGCGCGGCCACCTTGCTTCAGCGCTTACCGGTAGCGTACATTCAGTAGTTGACGTTAGCCGCTAAGTGGCACGCATCCATCACGAGCGCCCAGTGGAAAACCCTGCTGGCCGCGCAAGCTGGCTGGATGCTGGACGGCATGGACGTGATGCTATACGCCTTCGCCCTCACTGCCATCCAGCGGGAATTTCACCTCACATTCGCCGCGGCGGGATCCCTCGCATCGCTCACTCTTTTTACCTCCGCGTTTGGCGGGGCGCTGGCTGGCTATCTAGCGGATCGCCACGGACGTGCGCGCGTGCTGATCTACTCCATCCTGGCCTACTCCATCTTTACTGGCCTGACTGCGAGCGCGCATACTTTCGCGGAACTTGCGTTGTGGCGAGCGCTGGTTGGGTTTGGACTCGGCGCTGAATGGTCCGCTGGCTCAGTTTTAGTCGCCGAGACGTGGCCCGCTGAACATCGCGGCAAAGCGATCGGCATCATGCAATCCGGCTGGGCCATCGGGTACATTCTCGCCGCGCTGCTGGCCGCCGCTATCCTGCCCTCTTACGGATGGAGGCCTCTTTTCCTGGCAGGCGCGCTCCCGGCACTCTTCACGTTGTGGATCCGCCGCGAGATTTCCGAACCGGAGATCTGGAAACGTGCGAGGGAGCACAAGCCGCCCCTCGGCCTCATCTTTCAAAGACCTCTGCTGAGCCGCACCGTGTTCGCAACCCTGCTTGCGTCGAGCCTCCTGTTTGCCTACTGGGGACTTTTCACGTGGATACCAACCTACCTCGCGAGCCCCATTGCAAAGGGCGGTGCGGGATTGGGACTCGTGAAATCGACAGCCTGGATCATCCCCGTCCAGATCGGCGCGTTTCTCGGCTACACGCTTTTCGGGGTTCTGTCGGACCGCTTCGGCCGCCGTCCCGTCCTCTTGGTATTCGTGCTCGGGGCAGCCGCATCGGTTCCCCTGTATGGCATGGCGGGGAGAAATCCTGGTCTACTGCTGCTGCTTGGACCGTTGATCGGCTTCTTCGGCCACGGCTATTTCAGTGTCTTCGGAGCCATGCTCGCCGAACTGTTCCCGTCGGCCATCCGCGCCACCGCGAGTGGAATTTGCTATAACTCAGGCCGGGCAGTCAGCGCGCTGTCGCCCATTCTGATCGGGAGGATTTCGGAAGTGGCCGGCATTGGCGGAGCGCTGGCATTTACATCGGCATTCTTCCTGCTAGGAGGAGTGATGATTCTGTTTCTGCCCGAGACGAGAGGAGAAGCACTGGCATGAAAAGCATCGATCTGAACTGCGATATGGGCGAGGTGCCGGAAGCGATCGCCGATGGCACGCAGGAAGCTCTCATGGCATCTATTACGTCTGTGAACATTGCCTGCGGAGGCCACGCTGGTGACGAGAGCAGCATGGAAACCACCATCCTGCAGGCGCTCCGGCACGGGCTGGCGGTGGGCGCGCATCCAGGCTATCCGGATCGAGCCAACTTCGGGCGGGTCGAATTAGAGATGACGCCTGCGGACATCTTGGAGTTTGTTTACGCGCAAGTCGACGCGTTTAGCCGGATTGCCGCGAAGTGCGGGGCCGCCATCACGCATGTGAAGCCGCATGGCGCTCTCTATAACCAGGCCGTAAAGGGCGGCTGGATTGCGGAAGCGATTGCTCGCGGGGTGGCGCGCTGCCGACAAGACGTCGTGCTCGTGGGTTTGGCTGGCTCGCCCATGCTGCAAGTGTTCCGGTCGGCCGGATTCGCGGTCGCAGCGGAAGCCTTCGCGGACCGCCGTTACGAACCTGATGGAACGTTGCGATCAAGAAAACTGGAAGGCGCTCTGATTGAGGATCCAGAGATTGCGGCTGCGCAGGCCCTCGACATGGTGGCCCAGGGGAAGGTCCAGACCATCTGCATTCACGGCGATACACCCGGATCGGTTCGAATCGCCGCAAGTGTTGCTGCAAAGTTACGAGCTGCGGGCGTGGAGCTGAGGCCGCTCCTCAGACCTGCATCACCTTCGCAAACTCTTGCTTGAAGCGGGCCATATCGGCATCGCTTCCGATGGTGACGCGCAGGAAATGATCCATGGGCGGGAAGGGTCGGCCTACAGCAACGCCGCGCTCCATCATGGCTGGAATCACGGTTCGAACGTCTCGCTTCACATCGATCATCATGAAGTTCGCATGCGGCTGAATGAAGCCGATCTTTTGCGAGTCGAGCCATCCGCAGAGGTCGGCACGCACCTTGCCGAACTTCTCGCGGCGCTCTGGAACCAGCGTGGGCTCGGCGATTGCGGCCTTGGCTGCGTATACGCCTGTGAGGGAGATCACGTTATTGCGGAAGACGCCCATTTTGTTGATGAGGTCTGTGCGGCCCATCCCGTAGCCGACCCGCAATCCGGCCATGCCGTAGATCTTGGAAAATGTTCGCGCTACCACTACGTTCTTATTCTGCTTAATGTACGGGATGGCGCTCGCCATTTGCGACGACTTTGCGAAGTGAATATAGGCTTCGTCGATCAGGGCGACGGTATTCGCGGGCAGATTTTCGATCAGCCAAGAGATGTCCGCCTTCGGCGTAATCGAGGACGTGGGATTATTCGGGTTCACCACGTAGATCAATCCGCCCTTCGCTTTGTCGGCTGCTGCGACCATGCCGTGGACGTCGGCACCATACTGCGGCGTCATCGGCAATTTGATCACTGGATGGCCTTGCGCTGCCGCCATGTCAACCGGCAATTCATAGGCGGGCGCACTCGTGATCAGCGGAATAGACGGAGAGGTGAATGCGTCCACGGCGCAGTGCAGGATCTCGCTGGATCCGCATCCTACCAGGACTTGATCGGATTGCAAGCCTTCGGACTTGGCCAAGAGTTCGTTGAACTGATCGTTATCCTCGTCGTGATAGCGACCTGTTTTGGCCAGGATTTTACTCATGGCCTCGATGGCGGACGCAGGCGGTCCGTCGGGGTTCTCGTTGGCGTTTAGGAGTACAAGGTCGGCGTTGTGTCCCTTGATCTTGCGGCGTTGCGCGTAGGCCGCCTCTCCACCCATCGCGATTCCCGCGGCGATGAGGCTAAAATTCCTGGCTAAATCACGGCGTGTTAACATCTGCCCTCCAATTTACATCATGATAACAGGCGGATGGAGTCTTGGCGATATGCTTTTCGCCACCGCTAGGGTCAGCCATCGCAGGCTTCGAGCAACTGTCGGAGACGTCGTTGGCGGAGAGCAAAGGCTGCGCGGACAGGCTGGTCTACAGCCGCACAGCGGCCATTCAAAGTTATAGAGCTCCTTCGCCTCGGTCGTCGTTGCGGATGCGAATAGCCTCCGCCACTTCGTAGACGAAGATCTTGCCATCACCAATTTTGCCTGATCTGGCCGCGCTGGCCAAGGTATGCAGCACTTCGTCGGAGCGGGAGTCTGGGACGACCATTTCCATCTTCACCTTTGGAAGGAGGTCGACGTGATACTCCATGCCGCGATAGACCTCTTTGTGACCTTTCTGACGTCCGTGCCCGCGCACCTCGGTGATGGTCATGCCATCGATTCCAATGGCCTTTAGAGCTTCCTTGACCTCCTCTAGTTTATGGGGCTGAATGATGGCTTCGATTTTCTTCATTCTATGTCTCGAAATTATAACCTTCTTCACCGTGCATGCTGAGATCCAGGCCATCAATCTCCTGATCGCGGGACACCCGCACCCCCACCCACACATCGCAGATCTTCAGGATCAGCAACGTGCCCACACTGGCCAGCACCCATGAGATCAGCACGCCCCCAATTTGATAAAGCACTTGTTCCGGCTTGCCGTCGACCAAGCCCAGGGGCAGGATTTTGCCGCTCGCATCCTTGAGGCCGTCGTTGATCAGGCTGGTGGCGAAGACTCCGGTGAGAATCGCGCCGATAGTCCCTCCGGCACCATGAACGCCGAAAGCATCCAGCGTATCGTCATAGCCGAATTTATTTTTCACCACGGTTACCATCAAGAAGCACGCGACCCCTGCGACAAATCCGATGAGCAAGGCTGGGAATGGTTTGACGAAGCCGGAGGCCGGGGTGATGGCGACCAGTCCCGCGACGCAGCCCGAGATTCCGCCAAGCATGCTGGGCTTGCCGCTGCGTAGCCATTCGGCCAGCATCCAGCCTAACGTTGCGGCCGCCGCGCCGAAGTGGGTGGCTACGAAGGCGCTAGTTGCGAGCCCGGAAGCCCCCAAGGCGCTGCCAGCGTTGAATCCGAACCATCCGACCCAGAGCAGCGTCGCCCCGATGAAGCTCAACACCAAACTGTGAGGCTTCATCGGTTCTTCGGGATAGCCGACCCGCTTCCCGAGATAGAGTGCGCATACGAGAGCGGATACGCCCGAAGTGATGTGAACCACCGTGCCGCCGGCGAAATCGAAGCACGGGATTTTCCCTCCGGTAAAGGCGTTGAGCAGTCCGCCTTTCCCCCAAACCATGTGCGCCATCGGCAGGTAAACTAGCAGGGTCCACAGCACCGTGAAGAGCAGCATGGCGCTGTATTTCATGCGTTCGGCGAAGGCTCCCGAGATGAGCGCGGGCGTGATGATCGCGAACATGAGTTGGTAGATCATGAACGTCTGCTGCGGGATGGTTGCAGCGTAGTCGGCATTGGGAGCGCTGCCCACATTGTTCAAGAAAAGATAGTGGAACCCGCCGAAGAAGGGGCTCCCCTCGGCAAATGCGAAACTGTAACCGCAGACGGCCCATAACACGGTGACCACGGCCATGAGGCTGAAGCTGTGCATCATGGTTGCCAGGACGTTTTTCCGGCGGACCAGGCCGCCATAGAAGAGAGCGAGTCCAGGTCCGGTCATCATGAGGACGAGGGCGGCGCTGACGAGCATCCAGGCGTTGTCGCCTGCGCTTTGCGCCGATTTGGCGGCAGCTTCTACGGCTGCCAGGCGGGCTTCATTGGAAGGTGTTGATTGAGCTGCCGCCAACAAGGGCAGACAAAAGACGAGTAGTATGCGTCGTGGCATTGACCTATCGATTATGGCGGGTTTCGGATCACCGGATCCCAATCAAGCTCAAACCAGGTGGATACTTTATAGGTCGAGCGGCGGCCTGAGTGTGCAACTCGGCGCAGGTTTCAGCTTCTTTAGAAGGCGCGCAAGCTTTGCCACGGCAATGTCAACCTCGCGCTCGGTGATGATATAGGGCGGCAAAAAGCGGATTACTTTATCGTGCGTGCAATTGATCAGCATGCCGTCTTCGAGCGCGTCCAGAACCAACTGCTTTCCGGGGATATCCAGTTCCATGCCGATCATCAGCCCCTCCCCGCGCACTTCCTTAATGAACGCGTGGTGCTTTTTCAACTCGTCGAGCTTCAATCTGAAATAGCACCCGACCTTCCGAATCGAGGGCAGCAGTTCATCGAGAATGTCGAAAAACTCCAGAGCGAGTCGGCATGCCAGCGGACCTCCGCCAAAGGTGGACCCGTGCATGCCGGAGCCGATGGATGCTGCAGCCTTCTCATTGGAAACGATCACCCCCATCGGAATGCCGCAGGAGAGAGGCTTGGCCGCCACCATGACATCCGGCAGAATCACCGGGTCAGACATTTGATAAGCGAAGTAAACACCGGGACGTCCGACGCCGCATTGGATCTCGTCGAATACCAGCAGAGCATTGTACCGGTCAGCCAGTTGCCGGGCCTTGGCGGCGTATTCCGTAGTCATGGGGTTGATGCCGCCCTCGCCCTGGATCCATTCGATCACGAGGCCGGCGGTTCGTTCCGAGACCACCTGTTCGAGCGCGACTAAATCATTCTGGGGGACAAACTTCACCCCGGGAATCAGAGGCTCGAAATCGTTGCGATACTTCGGCTGGCCGGTGATGGCGATAGCGCCTGTCGTCCGTCCATGGAAGGAGTTGTCGAGGGATACAATCTCGTATTTTGCCGGATCGATCTTGCGCCCATGCGCGCGGATCATCTTGATGGCACCCTCCATTCCCTCCGCGCCGGAATTGCAGAAAAAAGTGCGCTGCAGGCCGCTTGCCTTAGCCAGACGCTCAGCTAGCTTTCCCTGGTATTCGTGATAGTACAGATTGGATGTGTGCAGCAGCAGTCCCGCCTGTTCGCGCATCACTCGGACCATGCGCGGGTGGGCATAACCGAGCGCGTTTACTCCGATGCCGGAGATCAGATCGAGATAGCGCTTCCCTTCCACGTCGTACAGGTAACAGCCGCGTCCGCGATGCATGACGACGGGATAACGGGCGTAATTCTGAAGCAGATACTCGCGCTCAAGAGACTTGATCTCTTCGCCGAGACTGGTCCCCTCCGTGGTGGAGGAAGTGGTCGACATGGTCTTTTTATCATAACGGTCCATAACGGTATAATGCGAAATGGATGCGGAAATGGTGCGTGGCAATTGGCTTGTGCGTTGTATTGGTTGGTTGTTCACCGAAAGCGGACGGGACTTCGAAAACAGATGCGCCGCTCACGCAGCCGCTGCAGGCGACTGCACCCAAGAATAATCCTTCGGCGAAGTATTTGGAGCTCGTAGGATTTCGGATCAAGGAGAAAGGACCTGGCAAGCTCGAGATTACCTTCGGGGTGGTCAACCATTCGGAAGCGGATTTGGGCGATCTCATGCTGAACGTGGATTTGCGCACCACCACCGCGAAGCCTGGCGACACGCCCATCTGTTCTTTTCCGGCGAAAGTGCCCGCTCTTGGACCGGAAGAACTGAAGGAAGTGACCGCGAACGTTCCGACCAAGCTGCGCGTTTACGAATTGCCTGACTGGCAGTATCTAAAATCGGATTTTCAAGTCGCAGAGCCGAGGTGAGCTTCTGTTTACCTGTGCCACAACCGTTGTGGCGGAACTGATCCTGTCGGCTGCAAGGTTCACCATGCACTCTATCACTTACGGATGGCACGGGACATGCAACCAGTCCCTTTGTCGGATCGCCCGCCCGATCTCCCGTCCCCGCGTCCCTTCCAAGAATCAATAACTGCAAACAGAAATAAGGAGCACTAGTGGATCTTCAGCTAAACAGATTTTTATGGACGAGCATGCTG